>NZ_JBRREK010000004.1:0-147406 GCF_056760235.1 Stenotrophomonas sp. STEN018 | reverse complement strand
CCCCCCCCCCCCCCCCCCAACCCCCCCCTCTTCCCCTCCCCGCCCCCCCCCCCCCCCCCCCCCCCCCCCCCCCCCCCCCCCCCCCCCCCCCCCCCCCCCCCCCCCCCCACTACAGGTGGGTTTGCTTGTAAGGCAGACGGTCAGTACACGTCGCGGCGATAACGCCCGGCGATGCGCAGCGCTTGATGCGCTTCGGCACCAATCGCGTCGATGATGACCTTGTCCACCGCTGGGGCCATGCCTTGCAGGCTGCCACAGACGAGGATGGTGGCGCCGTCGTCCAGCCACTGCTGTAGCACGTCACTATGCGCGGCCAATGCGTCCTGCACGTAATGGAACTGACCATCATCGCGGCTGAAAACGGTATCCAGTCGTTCGATGGCGCCCTCGCGCTGCCATTGCTGCAGCTCGGCTCCGAAATGGAAGTCGTGGGCTGCGTTGCGTTCGCCGAACAACAACCAGTTACGAGCAGCACCGGCATCGATACGTGCACGCAGGTGCGCACGCAGACCCGCAATGCCGGTGCCGTTGCCGATCAGGATCAGTGGTGCGTCATGGCCCGGCGGATGGAAGTTGCTGTTGCTGCGCAGGCGCAGGTCAATGCTGTCGCCGATAGCGGTGTAGTCGCAGAGCCAGCCGCTGGCCAGGCCGGGTGTGCCGTCCGGGCGCAATTGCCGACGCAGCATCAGTTGCAGGCTGCCTTCGCCCGGCATCGAGGCAATCGAGTACTCGCGGTGCGGCAGTGGCTTGAGGCTGGCGGCCAATGCGTTGGCGTCGCGGCTGTCGGTGCTGTCAGGAAGATGGGACTGGGCGAGGGCACCGAACAGCGAACGGCCGTCAGCGAGCACGCTTGCAGCATCGAAACTGTTTGCCTGTAGCCACTTTGTCACCGCATCAGCAGACTGGCGTGGACCGATTTCGGCGATGTCGCCAGCCTGCCAATTCGGCAGCTTTCCGTCCGCGGGCTGCAGCTGCAGGTGGAATACCTTGCCGCCGATGCTGCCGGGGTTGAGCACGTCGCGCCTGCGCAGCAGCCATGATTGATAGGCCGGCGCACTCCAATCGGTAGCATTGGCTGCTTCGCCGCCAAGCTGGCCGAGCAGCTGCTGCCAATGGCGCAGCGCGTCGGCATCGGCGTTGTCTACTTCCACCGTATCGAACAGCGGCTGTGCGCCGTGCGTGCGCAGCCACTCATCGAGTTGATGGCCGAACGCGCAGTAGTGTTCATAGGTTTTGTCACCCAGTGCCAGTACCGCGTACTGCAGCTGCGGCAGCTTCAGTGGCTGCGGCATCACCCGGCTGAGGAAGGCGAGGGCATGATCGGGTGGATCGCCTTCACCGGTGGTGGCGGCGATGAACAGGGCCTGGCGGCTGCTGCCGAGCAGGGCCGCATCGACCTGGTCGATGGCGCGCAGTCGGGTCTTGTGGCCGGCGGCGCGCAGATGTGCGACGGTGCGTTGTGCCAGCTGCTGGGCGAAGCCGGTCTGGCTGGACCAGACCACCAGAATCGGCGGTTCCTTGCTGTCGCCGCCATCGTCATCACGTTGGCGGGTGCACCACCACAGTGCGGAGCAAGCCCCCACATAGATCGCCAACGCTGCCAGCGCCATCCACCACTGCGGTGCCAGCGGCGCGGCCGGCCACCAGCTTTCGCCCAGATGCAGGCGAAGTAGTAACAAGGCGATCAGCAGCAGGCCGAGGCCAACGGCGAGATTGCCGAGCAGGGCGCGATTGGAGCGATTTGGGTTCATTACGTGCTGGCGTCCAGGTAACGCTGGAAGGCGGGCGTCATGGTTTCGACCAGGCCATTGCTGCTGCGGGTGATGAAGCGTGCAGCCAAGTCATGGTCGTTGGCAAAGGCCAAGCCTTCATCGGCACCCATGACCGTGAGCGCAGTCGCCCAGGCATCGGCGAGCATGGCATCGCGGGCGATCACAGTGACTGCTGCGGCAGCACGGCTGACCGGCGCATGGCTGCGTGGGTCCAGCGTGTGGCTATAGGAAACACCATCGCGTTCGAACTGGTGCCAGCGGTCGCCGGAGGTGGCTACGGCAAGATCGTCGAGCGCGAGCACGCGTGGAGGATAGTCGGCGCTGGCATCTTCGTCGGGCGCGGATTCGACCAGTACGCGCCAGGGCTGGCCGTCGGGTTTCAAACCGTAGCCATGCAGTTCGCCGCCGACTTCGACCAAGGCAGCGCTGATGCCGATACGGCGCAGCCAGCGACTGACCAGATCCACGCCATAACCCTTGGCGATGGCCGACAGGTCCAGTTGTAGACCGCCAGGTTGCAGCGCGCTTTGCGTCTGCGGATCCAGCCGCAGTTTGTTCCAGCCGCAGCGTACGGCGACCTCGGCCAGCTGAGTGGGATCGGGGACGCCTTGTGCGGCGGCATCTGCACCAAAGCCCCACAGCGCTACCAAGGGACCGATAGTGGGATCGAAGGCATCAGCGCTGCGTTCGGCGATGTCGCGCGCGGTGACCAGCACGTTCCAGAAATCATCGGGTAATGCATGCCAGGTATTGGCGGTGGCACGGTTGTAGCGGCTGATGTCCGAGTCAGCTTCCCAGGTGCTCATCTGCGCGACCACGCGGTCCAGTTCGGCCTGGATACCGGCGTGCAGCGGATGCAGGTCGCGGCTGCGCGAAGCTACCAGCTTGACGCTCCAGCTGGTGCCCATGGTGTGGCCGCCAAGGGCGGCGATGTCGGAGTTGGAGGACATCGGTATCAAAAAGCCAGCTGGGGCAGGTGTTTCTTCTCCCGTTTACGGGAGAAGGTGCCCCGAAGGGGCGGATGAGGGGAGCTTTTGCTTTTGTGGGCCAGCTGCGGCTTCAGGACCCCGGCTTCGGCCTTGCCCTCACCCCAACCCCTCTCCCGCACGCGGGAGAGGGGCTTTGAGCATTACTGCGGCAGCACTTCCAGGGTGCCCACGTAGCTCAGGCGGCGGACGCTGGCCTGCGGGATCGAGGTCTTGTTGTCCTCGGTGCCGGTTTCCAGCCAGTACATGCCAGCCTGCGGCCAGGTCACCGAGAACTCGCCGTTGGCGTCGGTGGTGACCTTGATCTCTTCCTGGGCGTTGCGGTAACGGGTGCCGCCGCGGGTGATCTCGACCTCCAGGCCAGCGTGCGGCTTGCCGTCGACCAGCAGCTTGAACTTGGCCTGCTCACCGGCGAACAGATCGTTCGGGTGGCCCAGGGCAACCAGCTCCATGCCCTTGCCGGTCGGCTGCAGTGCGGTGTTGTTCGGCTTGCCGTTGGTGACGAAGGTTTCGATGCGGCCGGCGGTCTCGGAGACCTTCAGGTTCTTGGCATCCTTCGGCACTTCGGTGGCGAAGGTGGCGGCGTTACCGCGCCAGCGCTTGGGCTTGCCGTCTTCCTGCCAGTTGGCCGACAGGCCGGCATTGACGGTGGCCAGGCGGTAGGTGCCCTGCTGGGTCAGCTCGACGTCGAACACGCTGCGGTACTTGCCGGTGGCCGCGTTCTGCGGCTGCACGGTGCTGCCGTCCGGTGCGGTGATCACCAGGTTGTCCAGGCGCAACGGCACGTGGTTGAAGTAGAACAGGTCGTTGGACACGGCCGCGTCCACGGTGATCCACGGGTTGGTACCGGCAATCACGGTCTGCGACGGCTGCAGCCAGGCCTTGTGGGCGGCGGCGGAGAACGGCAGTACGGCGGCGATGGTGGCAGCAAGCAGGAGGGAACGCTTCATCGGTTGGCTCCGTTGGTAATGGGGATCAGGGCTTGACGGCAAGGGTGACGGTGCCGAGTTCGGAGGTGCCTTGGGCACGCCCGTTCTGCGCGGCACGGGCCGGCCAGGTGAAGGGGATCTTGACCAGTTCGCGGCCGCCGACTTCGCGTGCGGCTTCCACCACCAGCGAGTACTGGCCGGCGGGCAGGGCGCGCAGCTGCGGCTGGCGGTCGCTGAAGCTGAGCTGGTGCTTGCCGACCGGACGGGTCGGGCCGGTCACGCCATCGACCGGCACCTGCAGGGTGCGGCCGCTCTTGCGCCACCACTGGCGCAGGTCCGGCAACCACTTGGTGCCATGGCCTTCGGCGGTGTCCTTGAGCTGGTACCAGACCGACAGGTTGGCGGCGACCTGCTGGTCGGCACCTTCGATCCACACCGCGACATACGGGCGGTGGTACTCGGCCACGTTGAGCTTGGGCACTTCGACGTTGACGTCGAGGCTGGCGGCGTAGGCGGCGGGAGCTGTGGCGATCAAACCGCTCAGGGCGATGGTCAGGGTGACGCGCATGGTGCGACTCCGGAGAGAAAAACGGTCAATGGATGAGGAGCAGGGCGATCAGCAGCGGGATCAGCAAACCCAGGCCGACCAGCGGCCAGGTCATGCGCCGCTGCCGCGCATGCAGATGCAGCAAGAACAGGCCGGTGATGCAGAACACCAGGCAGGCCACCGCGAACACGTCGAGGAACCAGCCCCAGCCCGGGCCCGCGTTGCGGCCCTTGTGCAGGTCATTGAAGTACGAGACCCAGCCGCGACGGGTTTTTTCAAACTCCACCGCACCGGTTTCGCGGTCGATGCTCAGCCAGGCATCACTGCCGGGACCGGGCATGGACAGATAGATTTCTTCCGGCGACCACTCGGCCTCGCGGCTGCCGATGGACACGTCCAGGCGGTTGGACAACCAGTCGGCCACGCGCGCTGGCAGTGGCGCATTGCCGTCTTCGCGCTCTCCCAATGCCTTGAGCACGGGCACTGGCAGTTCCAGCTGCTGGTTCTGCACCTGTGGCTTGGCTTCGATCTTGGACGCGTGGTTCAAGGTGATGCCGGTCAGGGAGAACAACAGCATGCCGATCAGGCATACCGCCGAGCTGATCCAGTGCCACTGATGCAGGGTACGCAACCAGAAACCACGGCTGGCCTGTTGTTGCACGGTGGTGGCGGTGCTGCGGTCTGCGGACACGGGGATCGGGAGTATTGAAGGACGACGATTAGAGCACTAATGAGAATGATTCGCAATTTGTGCAGTGCATTGCTCCCTCCCTTTGCCGTAGGCAAGGGGAGGGCCGGGGAGGGGTAGCTTTTGATCTGGCTGTTGCTCTGGTTCTGGACTTGAAGCCAGAAGCAAGATCAAAGGCTACCCCTCCCCAACCCTCCCCTTCACTTCGTGAAAGGGAGGGGGCTGTTCTGCTTCTGCTGCTAACGCTTAAGTACATGCGGCGTTGACAGGGTGTAGTTCAGAGCGCAGAAGCTACCCCTCCCCAGACCTCCCCTGTGCTGCGCACAAGGGAGGGGGCCGATCTCCGCTCCGCTTCGGCACTCTGCGTCTGGCCTGAATCAGAACTTCGCGTTCAACGACAGCCAGTAGCTGCGGCGCTGTTCCTTCACTGCGTAGTCGTCAACGCAGCTGTGCTCGCTGGGCGAGGTCAGCACGCAGGACTGCGAGACGAAGTCCTTGTCGAACAGGTTGTTGACGCGTGCGTTGACGGTCAGCCAGTCGTTGAGCTTCCAGCTGCCACCCAGGTGGAAGGTGGTGTAGTCCTCGTAATAACGCACGGTCGAGCTGGTGACGCCGCCCACGTTGGACAGCAGTGTGTCGCGGTAACGGTCGTAGCGGCCTTCGCCGATCAGGCTCAGGCTGATGGCGTCGTTGAGCTGCCAGTTCAGGCTGGCATTGGCCATGTGCTTGGCCGGGTTGCCGGCGATCGGCTGGCCCTTGGTAGCGCCGCTGGTCTGCTCGCTCTTGGTGTAGGTGTAGTTGCCGCGCAGCTGCAGGTTGTCCAGCAGATCCACATGGCTGGCCAGTTCAATGCCGCGGGTTTCGGCCTTGTCCAGATTCACGCTCTGGCTGAAAACGCTGTAGCCAAGCGCCGCCCAGCCCGGACCCACGTCAATGCAGTAGCCGCTGTTGGCAGGTGCCACTTCGCAGTTGGCGAAGCTGCCGCCACTGGCGATCTTGTCGTCGAAGCGGTTGAGGAAGGCAGTGGCGTTGAAGCCCCAACGGCCGCCGTCGTAATACGTGGCGATTTCATAGTTGGTGCTGGTTTCCGGCTTCAGGTGCGGCGAGCCGACAAACGGGATCACACCCTGGCCGCCGAAGCCGGTGACACCCGGGAACAGCTGGTCCGGACGCGGGGTCTTGTAGCCGGTGCTGATGCCACCCTTGACGGTCCAGGCATCGCTGGCATTCCACACCAGGTAGGCGCGCGGGCTGACATGGCTGCCGAAGATGTTGTGGTGGTCATAGCGCAGGCCGAGCGTGGCGGTGAGCGCATCGGTCAACGCCCAGTTGTCCTCGGCGAACACCGACCAGGTGCGGTGTTTCTGCTTGACGTTGTCGCGGTAGCCGTTGCCGTCCATGCCGAACACGCCGTCGGTCATGTCGGTGTTGTTGTACTGGCCACCCACGGTGACTTTGTGCGCGCCGAAGCTCAGGTCGAGCATGGTGTCCAGCACCATCGCGTCCAGTTCCATGGTGCGCAGCGGGCGTGGCAGGAAAGCCTGCAGGCGTGCGCGCTCGGCGTCATTGAGCACCGACAGGTTGCCGCTGGCCATGTTGCAGTTGGCGGCCTGGCCGCGACGACGGCAGACATCGTTCCACAGGGTCTGCAGGTCGGCGCGTTCGTCCAGGGTCAGCGGCAGCGAGCGGCCCAGGTTGTTGCTCTGGGTGCGCGACAGGCTGGTCTGCCAGGTGCCGAAGTCGTAGCGGCCCTGATGGGTCAGTGCCAGTTGGTCCAGCTCATAGCGCTGGTAAGCGGTGTAGCCCACGCGCGGCTGCACCACGCGGCGGGTGGTGGTGCCACCGCTGCCGTTGGGGATGGTCGCAACGCCGCTGCGCCACAGGCTCTCGGCGCTGTCCAGGGTGCCGGTCTGGCCCTTGCTGTTGTCGTACTTCTGGCGCGAGACGTCATAGTCCAGCCACAGGTCGTGGTTGTCGCTGGCCTTGAAGTTCAGGCGGATGCCGCTGTTCCAGTTGGTATTGGCCACGGCCTTGCCGCCGCCGCCAAAGCCAAGTGCGCGTTCCCACTGGCTGCCATCGGGCAACGGCAGGGAATCCCATTCCGGGCTCGATTCGTCGATGTCATACCAGCTGCCGCGCACGCTCATGCCGAGGCGGTCCTTGATCAGCGGGCCGCTCAGGTAGACGTCGGTGGTACGCGCGTCGCCGAACGCATCTTCCTGCTGCACGGTGAAGCCCTGCGTCACCGAGCCGTGCCATTCGCTCTGGTTGCGACGGGTGATGATGTTGATCACGCCGCCCATGGCATCGGCGCCGTACAGGGTCGACATCGGCCCGCGCACCACTTCGATGCGCTCGATGGCATCCAACGGCGGCATATAGGCGAACTGGCCGCCGCCGAAGTTGTTCGGGTACAGGTTGCCGACGTTGCTCTGGCGGCGGCCGTCAATCAACACCAGCGTGTACTCGGACGGCATGCCGCGCATGGAGATGGTGGCGCGACCGTTCTTGTCGGTGGTTTCCATGCCCACGTCGATGCCTTCCACGTCGCGCAGTGCGTCGACCAGGCTGGTGTAAGGACGCAGTGCCAGTTCTTCGCGGCTGACCACGCTGATGCTGGCCGGCGCGTCGGTGATCTTCTGCTCGAAGCCGCTGGCGGTGACGACCACCTTGTCCAGCGTGGTCGGCGCGCCGCTGCCGTTGGCATGGGCGCTGGCGCTGATGGCGCCGAGCACGGCGAGGCTGAGCAGTTGGCGGGAAACGGACACGCGGTGACGCTGGCGCAGGGCCATGGGAATACCTCGATCAAGGAATGCAGGTTGCAGCCGTCATCACCGCAGGCGCTCACGCGTGCAGGGACGAGCTGGGAAGAAGAGAGGGGTGAAGCGGAAACGACTTGGTGCGGAGCTTCAGCTCAGCGGTGGCGCTTGCCCGCGCTGTTGGCGCGGGCTGGCCAGTGCATGGCCGATAACCGGCTCGGATGCAGGGAAGACCGTGCGGATGGGGCTGAAGTCGGCCGCTAGAAACAGCAGCTGCTGGACGCTGGGCAGGGGCTGGACTGCGCGCGGTGCACGCAGCTGTACTACCCGGCGAAGCTTGGCCGGGCTTTCTTCTTCCAGGTGGCGTTCGCCGCCTTGACGTTCTTCAGCCGGCACCGAGGCATGGCCGTTGTGGGCCAGGCCGAGCCGGGAAAACTGGGTGCCGCTCTGGCATAAGGCAGCCAGCAGCGACAACAGCAGCAACATGCACAAAGCCAGCGGACGCAGGCTGACAGCGCCGGAAGCGGCGTTGTTCTGTGCGTGTTGGCGCTGTGGTTGTTGCATGCGTATCCCCGGATTGCGGACGCGGCGGCAGGGGCCGGCGTTCGCGGTGCGGCATTGTAGATACGATTCGTTAACTTTTGCAAATGAGAATTGATACCAACTTGACGTTTATCAAGTCCTTTTCGGCTTGCGCTTCTCTACGGGAGCTGATGTAGCTCGGGTAAGTGCAGTTCTGTAACCCGGTAAGCGCAGCTCCTCCGGGAGTGTGAATCTCACGGATTTTCAGACTTTCGCCAACAGCCCCGGGTGCGCTGCGCTTACTCGCGCTACGGCTCTGTTCGCCCGTTCAGCTGAGTCCGTTGCTGTGTCGGCCCTGATCCTCAGGTCTGCGCCCATTGCCGCAGCAGGTTGTGATAGATCCCGGTCAGGCTGACCAGTGAAGGGTGCTGTGGGCAATCCTGGCTGAGCTGTTGGATGGAGGTATCCATTTCCCACAACAGCCGCCGGTGAGCTTCGTCGCGGACCATGCTCTGCACCCAGAAGAATGATGCCAGGCGCGCGCCGCGCGTCACCGGCTGTACTTTGTGCAGGCTGCTGGACGGGTATACCACCAGGTCGCCGGCGGGCAGCTTCACTTCGTGTTCGCCATAGGTGTCGGCAATGATCAGTTCGCCGCCTTCGTATTCTTCCGGCTCGCACAGGAACAGGGTGCAGGACACATCCGAGCGCAGCTGTTCGCCCTGGCCCAGGTTCATCACCGAGCCATCGACATGGAACCCGTAGGTGCCGCCGCCGCTGTAGCGGTTGAAGCGCGGCGGCAGGTATTTCAACGGCAGCGCCGCGCTGAAGAAGGAGGGGTTGCTGGCCAGCGCCAGCAGCACGGTCTCACCAAGTTCGCGGCGCAGCGCGGAGTTCTCCGGCAGCTGCTCATTGCGCTTGGCGTGGGTGCCGAGATGACCCACGGTTTCACGACCGTCGGTCCAGTCGGCTGCATCCAGTTTCTGGCGGAACAGGGCGATTTGTTCGGGGCTGAGTACGTTGGGGATATGCAGCAGCATGGGAGTTCCTTGGGGCCTGGCTCAGGCGACCAGTGCGCGGATCTGCGGATGGGGAGAGGCAGCCAGTTCCGGCACGATATGCGCCATGAACGCCGGGCTGCCGTTGGCAAGTGCGAGCCGCAGCCAATGCACGGCCTGCTCGATCTGGCCCTGCTGCAGCAGGATGGAGGCGAGGTTGGCCTGGCCACGGAAGTCGCCGGCTTCTGCCGAACGCTGATACCAGGCCAGTGCCGCTTGTGGGTCGCGTTCGATATCCAGCCCGTCTTCCAGATGCCGGGCCAGCAGGTTCATCGATTTGGCATGGCCCATGTGGGCGGCCTGCGTATACAGCGCCAGCGCCTTGGCCCGGTCCTGCGCCACGCCACGGCCGGTGGCAAGCAGATTGGCATGGTTGTACATGCCCCAGTCCAGGCCGGCTTCGGCGGCATTGCGATACCAGACCGCGGCCAGCGTTGCGTCAGGCGCACAGCCCTGGCCCAGCTCATGGCAGCGGCCGAGCATGTTCATCGCCAGCGCACTGCCGTTGTTGGCGGCAGTTTCGTACCAGAGCAGGGCGGCGTGTTCATCGCGCGCCACGCCTTTGCCCTCGATGTAGAGCTGGGCCAGCAGCAGCTGTGCATCCAGCTGGCCACTCAACGCAGCCTCGCGGATCTGCGCGAACGTGCCCTGCGGGTCATTCAACAGCTGCTGCGCCAGTGCATCGGCATCGCTTGGAAAGGAGTTGGGCATCGTCTTGCCTGTGGCCGGTTTTGATCGGCGTTTGATCGCTGATGGTAGCCATTGCGGGGGATTGCCGTCGCCTGTTGTGGCAGCGGCGAAAAGCACAACGGCGGCAGGTTTGCACCTGCCGCCGTTGCTGGTCATGCATGGATCAGAACTTGACGTTCAGTGCCAGCGTAGCTGCGCGACCCGGGGCGATGCCCGCGAAGTGCGAGGCATAGGCCTTGGTGAAGTAGAGCTTGTCGGTCAGGTTCTGCACGTTCAGCTGCAGGCTGATGTTGTCCTGGATGGCGTAACCGATCATGGCGTCCCAACGGGTGTAGCTCGGGATCCACTTGGTGTTGGCGGTGTCGCCGTACTGCTTGTCGACATAGCTGGCACCGCCACCGATGGTCAGGCCGAACGGCAGTGCATAGGTGGTCCACAAGGTTGCGGCATGCTTCGGCGTGTTCGGGAACATGTTGCCGTTGTTCGGTGAGACGATCCACACGCCCGGTGCCGGGCAACCGGTGCGGCTGGAGACCGAGCAGACAAAGCCGTTGTCCTTCAGCTCCGAGTCCATGTAGGTGTAACCGGCAGAGACGTTCCAGCTGTCGGTGATCTGACCGGTGACGCCCAGCTCAAGGCCATTGATCGCCTTCTTGCCGGCGTTCTGGGTGGTGCCGGTGTCGATGACGACGCGGGCATTGCTCATCTCGGTGTGGAAGATGGCGGCGGTCAGGTTCAGGCGCTTGTCGAGCAGGTCCCACTTGGTGCCCAGCTCGTAGTTCTTGGTTTCCTGCGGCTTCAGATTCTGGATGGCGGCGCTGATCGAGTCATTGCCTTCACCGCTGTCCATGCCGGGCGGGGTCGAGGAGGTGCCGTAGGACAGGTAGATGCTGCCATTGGCGGTCGGCTTGAATACCACGCCAGCCTGGTAGTTCAGGAAACCGTCGCTGTTGCGCAGCACGGTCGGTGCTTTGTTCAGGACCGGGGTGACCTGCTCGGTGTCGTAGTCGTCCCAGCGCAGGCCGAGGTTGACCAGCCACTTTTCACTCAGCTCGATGGTGTCGAACGCATACACCGACTTGGTCTTGGTGGTCTGCTCGATATCCAGGGCCTTGTTGGTGCGGGTCACCGGGTGGGTGGCCGACCACGGATCCTTCGGATTCGGGTTGTAGAAATCGGTGCAGTTGTAGCCGGTGGCTGCGCCGGTACCCCAAGCCGGATTGCAGGCTTGAGGAGTACTGGCCGGAGCTACGGGATTATTGGTACCGGCACCGCCGATGTTGTAGCCGCCCTTGCTGCTCTTCTCTTCGCTGTATTCAACACCGGCGCTGTAGCTGTGCTTCAGGCCACCGGTCTGGAAGGCGCCGGTCAGGCTCAGCTGGTCGGCGAAGGTCTTGGTGTCGATCGCGCGGTTGTTGGTACGACGCCACAAGGTGCCGTACAGGTTCGGGTTGTTCTTGCTGTCGTCCGGCTGGGTCCACAGGTAGTCATTGCTGGTGTTGCCCAGGCGCGCGATGTTGCGCAGCTTGTGCTCGCCGAACGAGTAGCTGGCGTCCAGGGTGCTGATGTCGGCGCGGGTACGCTGGAAGTCGCGGTCAATCAGGCCGTAGTAGTTGTTGCGGTTCGGAACCAGCGGTGCGCCGGTGGTGGTCTTGGTTGCCGGGTTGCCATACGGGAAGCCGCCGGCATCTGGCATGTCATCGGTTTCCAGGTGGTAATGGCTGGCGATCAGCTGCAGCGGGCCGTTCAGGCCGAACGCGATCGACGGCGCGATACCCCAGCGGCTGACGTTGGCAACGTCACGGCCGGCGATGTCGGACTCGTGCTTGAGCAGGTTCAAACGTGCGGCGATGCCATCGCCGAGCACGTAGTTGGCGTCCACGGTGGCGCGCGCATAGCTGTCGGTACCAATGCCCATGCTGGCGCTGGTTTCGTTCTTCAGCTTCGGGGTCTTGCTGACCAGGTTGATGCTGCCGCCGCCGGAATCACGGCCGCCGTAAGCCGAGCTCGGGCCCTTGACCACTTCCAGCTGCTCCAGATCGAACACTTCGCGGGTCTGCGTACCAACGTCGCGCAGGCCATCGACGAACATGTTGCTCTGGCCGTCGAAGCCACGCAGGAACGGACGGTCACCGGTGGAGTTGCCGCCTTCGCCGGCACCGAAGGTGATGCCCGGGACCATGCGCAGTGCGTCGACCAGGTTGGTCGCGCCGATTTCCTGGATGGTCTTCTCGGTGACCACGGACACCGACTTCGGCGTATCCAGCAGTTCAGCGGTGAACTTGGGCGAGGACGGCGCAAACCAGCTGCCGCGCACCTGTACCTGATCCAGATCGGTGGCCTTGTTCTTGGCCGAGCCGGCATCGCCTTCGGCGGCGAAGGCGGTCAGCGGCGAAAAGCCGGCAGCCAGGGTGGCGGTAGCGAGCATGGTGGCGCGCGGAGCGTACTTGCGGGTCTTGATATGGGTCATGGACGGGTATATCCGGGAGAAAAAGGAACAGGTAGGCCTGGCGGGCCGGTGGCACCGCGGGCAGAAGTGGAAAGCGGAGGTATCGAAGGCGGCGCGCGCTGGACGCGCAGGGTCTTAGGCGGCGTGGGTACGCGGCGGGGCGTGGCCGGGATTGAGCAGCAGGTACGGTGCCAGCGGATAGCGCTGGGCACGTTCAACCGCGTGCTGCAGCAGCGTGTCGCTGGCGGCAGTCAGAAATACGTGGTTGGGGGTAAGCGGGGCAAGCAGGACCGGGCTGGACAGCATCGGTGCAGGGCGCGGCCTGCTGAGGCGTGAGGTCTCAGCGCCGGATTCGCTTATCGCGGTCATCAGCAGCGGTTGCTGCGGATGGCCGGGCTCAGGCGAAACCAGGATCTGGTCGAAACCTTCCATCGCTACCGGCACGGTAACCACGGCCTTGGCATGAAGCGCCATGGCCCAGACCAGCAACATGCCGAACACCAGCATCAGCCAAGGCAGGCGCCGCCGCACGGTGGCGACAGTCAGCGTTTGAGCCTTGGTGGAGGGGGAGGGCATGGGGAAAGACGCGGGCCGTTAATTTCGCGTTATCGCGATAGATGCGCATCTTATTGAGAATTGTTTGCGTTTGCAATGCCGATGTGCCTAGGACAGCCTTGCCTTTTATGGGTACGGGTCATTGGTTGGAGGCGGTGTGGGGCTATGCAAGATGTAGGCGGTCGGGCGACCGATGGCCGTGCTGTCAGGTTTGCCCGTGGCGCAGCGAACGAGGCTGGCTGGCGTGTTGCGCTGGTATTGGCAGAGGGGGAGCCACTGCCGCAGCTCCCCCGACAGCGGTCAGGATCAGTCGCGGTCGTCGCGTGACCAGATGCCGCCGTGTTCACGCTTGACCGGGAATTTTGGCACCGCCGTATAGGCCGGTGCGCACAGGGCGCGGCCGTCGCGGATGTCGAAACGGGCACCGTGCAGGATGCACTCGATGCTGCCTTCGTCAGGGTCCAGGGTGCCGGAGGACAGTTCAAACTCCTCATGCGTGCACTGGTCTTCCAGCGCGTACAGCTCGCCGTCCAGGTTGAACACGACGATCGGTGAACCGGTGACTTCATCGAAGCCGGTCTTCATTTCGCCTGGCAACAGCTCTTCGCTGGCGCAGATGAAGGTCCAGGTCTCGCTCATGCGGTGGCCCCGAGCGGCTTTTCCAGGATCTCGAACTGCAGGTCGTCGCGCTTGGGGATACCGAAGCGTTCATCGCCATACGGGAACGGCTTCTTGATGCCGGTACGCACGTAACCGCGGCGTTCGTAGAAGGCGATGAGTTCATCGCGGCAGTCGATCACCGTCATGTGCATGACGGGCAGCTGCCACTGCTCGGCGACATGCTGTTCCGCGCGCTGCATCAGCTGCTTGCCGATGCCGCCGCCTTGGGCGGTGGGGCTGACCGAGAACATGCCGAAGTAGCCGTGGCCGTTATCGTCGGCGACATGGCAGCAGGCCTGCAGCTGGCCGTCCTTTTCGGCGAGCAGGATCACGCTGCGTGGGCGGTCGAGATCGCCCTGGATGCCGGCGGCGTCGATACGTTGGCCATCGAGGATGTCGGCTTCGGTGGTCCAGCCGACGCGCGAGGCGTCGCCACGGTAGGCGGAGGTGACCAGATCGATCAGGGCCGGGATGTCGGCGGCGGTGGCGTTGCGGAAGGTCAGCGTGTTCATGGATTGCATTCTAGCGCTGGGAGCCGGAACGGACGATGGGAGGTGTCTTGGGCGGTGCTCCCTCCCTTTGTCGCAGGCAAGGGGAGGGCTGGGGAGGGGTAGCCTCTTCGCAAGGTGATGCAGCAGAGGCTTCGCTTCTGTGGTGCCGAGCGATGCTCGGCTGAGGCGCTACCCGTGAAACCCCAGCCCAGCAAGGCACGCCACTACAGGTGAAGCGGCTGCCTTGCCTTCAGCGCATGAAGAACTCCACCGGGAACGACAGCTCCAGCGGCGCTTTGCGTGCTTCCGGTACGGCCGGCAATGGTGTTGCGCGGCGGAAGGTATCCAGTGCGGCCTGGTCGAGCATGGCCGAGCCGGAAGTCTGTTCCAAGGCCAGGGACAGCACCGAGCCATCACGGGCCAAGCTGACGCGGACGTGTGCGATGCCCTGCTCGCGGCGGGCACGGGCGGCATTGGGATAGCGGCGATGGCGCTCCAGCTTGGCCATGACCCGACCTTCCCAGCTGTCCTTGCCGGGGTTTGCTGCGCTCGGCCCGGGCGGTAGCGGCGGGGTCAGCGGTGCTGCGGCGATCGAAGCTTCCTGTTGTTGCGGGGCCAGCGCCTGCTGCACCGGTTGTGGTGGCGCGGGCGGTGGAACCACCCAGTTGGCATTGGCGCGCGGTGGTGACGGCGGCAGTGGACGCGGCGGTTCCGGCTTCTGTTTCTCCGCCGAGGCCGCAGTGGAAGGTGTTGGCGCGACGATTTCTTCCAGCGGCTGCTCCGGTGCGCGCGGTGGCAGCATCACCAGCTGCGTGCGTTCGGCGGGCTCCTCCAGCGGCGGATCCATGCTCGGCGCGCGGCTCCACAGCAACAGCGCGAACATTCCAATGTGCAGCAACACGGTCACGGTTGCAGCGACCGAGCGGATGCCGCGCTCTTCCGATTGCGGGGGCGGCACCGCGGCTACGCCGCGCGGCAGCGGCCGGGTCAGCAGATACAGTGCGCAGCCGCCCATGCCGATCGCAACCGCCAGCCACAACAGCAGCGACGGATGCGCGAAGTACCAGAACATCGCAAACCCCAGCGCCATGCCGCCGCAGGCAAAGGCTTTGGCACGTTTCGAGATCGCGCCTTGTTCGCGCCACAACCGCAACGGCGGGCCGAACTGCGGATGCTGCAGCAACCAACGCTCGAAGCGTGGCGAGGAACGGCCAAAGCAGGCGGCGGCCAGGATCATGAAAATGGTGGTGGGCATCACCGGCAGCAAGGCGCCGATGATGCCCAGTGCCACCATCACCATGCCCAGCAGCAGATAGCCCACGCGCACGGCGCGATGACGCCGTGGCGGGGTTGGTGCGGTGGCAAGTGTTGCTTCCATCTCAGTCGGCAAACGCCTGCTCGACATAGCCATGCACGCGCTGGAACGCCTGCGTGGCACCGTCCACCATGCGCTGCTCCTGCTCGGCGTCCAGCGCATCGCCATCCAGCGCCTCGGTGAAGCGCCGCCAATGACGCGCGCGGCCATCCGGGTGTCCAGCCAGGTGTCGCGCACCGTGGTTGGCATCCAGGCCGATCTTTGCCGCCAGCTTGAACAGGATCGCAGCGCCCAGGTTGGAGCCTTCGACCACGTACAGCCAGCCCAGCGCGGTGTCCGGGTCGATGTCGTGGCTCAGGGCTGCATGATCATCGGCGGGCAGGGCTTCACCCAGATCGAGCAGATCCTGCTGCAGTTCCTGCAGACGCTGGCGCTCGGCCAGATCCGGCAACAAGCCCTGCAGCGCTGGCAGCGAGTACAGCACCGCCAAGTCACGGTGGAAGCGGTACTGCACGCGCAGGAAGCGCCGATAGTTGTCCAGCGAGGCAAAGGGTTCGCCGCGCATGATGCGTTGGTCCAGCCGCTCATGGGTGCCGTGGGTGGCGGCCTTCAAGCGTTGACTGCGACTGATTTCCAGCAGCATTGGGGAAGCAGACATATGCGGTTCCTCAGAAGTTGACGGTGAAGCCCATGCGCACGGTGCGACCCGGCGAGGGCATCAGGCCCAGCGTCATCGCGTCCATGTAGTAGCGGTCGGTAAGGTTGTCCACGCTCAGGTCGAGCGCGACGTGGTCGTTGATGCGGTAGTTGGCGAACAGGTCGACCAGCACGTAGGAGCCCCAATCCACCACCGGGATGATGTTGCTGGCACGCGGCAGGGTCGGGCGGTTGCCGGTGTAGCTGACCCGGCCACCGGCAGTCAGCCGCTGGTCGAGCTGATGCGTGCCCAGCGTCAGTGCGCCGGCGGCGCGTGGCGGGACGTGATTGCTGGCATAGCTGTCGGTGACGCCGCCCGGATAGCAGGCCGGTGACTTGGTCGGATAGGCACGGTCGCTGTGGCAGAAGTTGGTGTGGGTGTAATAACTGCCGGACAGTTCACTGAAAAAGCGCGGGGTGCGGTACTCGGCGGTGATCTCGTAGCCCTTGAAGTCGGCGTTGTCGATATTCTCGATCACCGGTGCCGATACCCAACCTTCGAGCTGTACGGTGGTGCGGGTCAGGTAATCCTTTACGTGGTTGTCGAAGTAAGCCAGCTTCAGGCGTGCTTGATCGCTTTCTGTGAACAGACCATCGCGCAGCAGGTTGATGCCGTACTCGCGGTTCTTGGCGTGCTCCGGGCGCAGGTCCATCGCAAACATGCTGGGAACCGGGCCGGAGCTGGTCTCGAACAGGCCGGGCATGCGCAGCGCTTCGGCATAGCGGGCGTAGACCTGTATGCCCTCAAAGGGAGTGAAGGTGATCGCCGCGATCGGTGTGTTGCCGCTGGCCTTGCCCTGCAGATGCACGTCGGTATAGGTGATGGGCCGGGTCTGCGATGGCACCCGGGTGACTTCGCGGTCGTAGCTCTTGTAGCGGGTATGGCGTACCGAGCCATCGAGCTTCAGCCAATCGGTCGGCACCCACTCGGCGCTGGCGAACAGGCTGCTTTCCTCGCGTTTGGCGTTGTTGCTGCTGAAGCTCTGCGAGGCGCTGATCGGATGCACGTCTTCCTTGCCGTGGGTGAAGCCGTATTGCAGGGCGACGTCGCCCCAGCCGGTGATGAAACGCGAGGTGTTGGTGGCGTCGATGCCCCAGCGCTCGGCCTGGCGGTAAGTGGTCTCGATATAGGTGTACTCCGGCGGCAGCGCCGGGAACGAGTAGACGTTGCGGATGGTGTTGTCCAAGGCCGTGCGCCAGGCGTTGGCCTTGAAATCGATCAGTTCGTTGGCCGGTTGCCAGCGGTAACGTGCGGTCCAGGTATCGGCATCGACATCGCTGAGCGCCGATTGCAGCGCGCCTTCACCGCGCAGGATCGCCGAAGGCATCAGCTCGCCGTAGCGGCTCTGGTACTTCATGCGGCCCAGTTCCAGTGCCTGGTCGGGGCTGGGCTTCCAGGTTCCCTTGAGCAGCCAGGATTGATTGTCCACCGAGGTGTTGAGCACTTCTTCGCCAGCACGGAAGCGGTTAAGGCCTTCGAAGCTGACGGTGGTGTACTCGACCCAGCGGCCGCGGCTGTCGGTGGTGCGCGAAGTGGCGAAGTGCGGCTCGGGCGCGCCCGGGCCATTCTCGCCGGCGAAGTAATTGCCGGTCTTGCGACGTGCGAAGGCGCCCAGCACTTCGAACTGGCCCCAGCGTTTGGTGGCGGCAATGCTGCCGCTGCCACCGGTCGGGGTGCCGGTGGAAGGACGGTCCATGCCGGTGTCATCGGCAAACTGCGTAGGTACCCGCTGCACGGTGCAGGTGCGGCCACCACCGCAGGCGGTGAGGAAACGGCCGCCATCGCGCAGGCCGCCGGTGGTGAAAGCCGGCGGAGGTGATGACGAGTTGTCGCTGAAGCTGCCTTTCAGGCGGATGCCCCAGTCCTTGTCGCCGCTGATGATGTCGTCGGCGTTCAAGGTGCGCATGCTGACCACGCCACCAATCGCGCCGACGCCTTCGGCACCGCTGGTCGGACCCTTCTGGATGTCGATGCCGCCGATCATGTCCGGGTCGATGTAGCTGCGCCCGGCCACGCCGGCATAGCCACGGTAGACGGTGACCTGCTGCTGGCTGCCGTCGATCAGCACCGGCACGCGGTTGAAGCCCTGCATGCCGCGGATGTTCAAATCCAGCGCGCCGGAGTTGCGGTTGTCGCCGTTGATGACGCCGGCCACGCCCTTGAAAATGTCGCCTGCCTGGGTGCCGCGCGAACGCTCGATCTGCTGCAACGAAAGGTGCGCGCCGGACTGCGGCGAGCTGTAAGGCGTGTCAGCCGGATTGCGACTGTCATCGCCGAGCTGGGTTCGGTTTCCCTGGTCACCCTGCACCCGCAGCGTGCCGATGCGTTCCACGCCACTGGCCGGCGCGCGCTGCACGGTCAATGCGCCGCTGGCGGTGGTGGCCAGCTGCAGGCCGCTACCTTGCAAGGCTTGTGCGGCGGCCTGTTCGACCGAGTACTGGCCGCGCACGGCCTTGGCCTGTTTGCCCTGCAGCAGTGCTGGATCCACCGACAAGGTGCGGCCGGCGCTGGCGGCGATGCGGTTGAGGCTGGCGCCAAGCGGGCCGGCGGCAACCTGGTAGTCGATCAATGCCGCATCGGCGGCAGCGACGCTCTGTGCATGGGCCAGTGGTGCGGCGCAGGCCAATGACAAAGCAAGGGCAAGGCAGGAAGGGCGAAGCAGGGGGGAGGCGGACATCGATACGGCTTCCGAAAGAGGGTTTCGGATAGGGATGTGTATCGAGGGCGAAAAACCGGACACACTCACGCTATCTTTTTTCGATCAGGGTGAGCGGGCCATAGGAACGGATTAGCAGCGGCAGGGTTTCGGCCAGGGCGGCCAAGATGCGATCGCTGTCGTCCAGCGCGAATACGCCCTGTACGCGCAGTGCGGCGGCCTCGGGCGACACCCGTAGGAAGCCGCTGCGGTAAGCGCGCAGACGCTCCACCAATTGCAGCAGTGGCGCATTGTCGAGGCTGACCTGGCCCTGCAGCCAATCGGTCAGCTGCAGTGGATTGCTGCCGAGTGCGGTGATGCCGCTGGCATCGATGCGGGCACTTTCCCCGGCGAGCAGGCGCTGGCTGTGGCCGTGCTGGTCTTCGATCAGTACGTGATCGCTGAGCACCGCAACCTGGGTGGATGCCTCGTAGCGCTCGACCATGAGCTTGCCGCGAAGCAGGCTGAGTTTGGTGTGCAGGCTGTGCAGCAGCAGGGGGCGAGGATCGGCGGCGATGTCCAGCAGCGCCCGCCCGCGTCGCAGCCATAGTTGGCGCTGGTTGGCAGCGAAATCCAGATCCATCGCGCTGCGCGCATCCAGCGTAAGGGTGCTGCCGTCATCCAATGCGAAACGGCTGCGTTGCCCGGTGGCGGTGCGCAGGTCAGCAGTGAGTTCGCGCAGCGGGAACTTGCGGTCGGCCAGCAGCGCTGCACCGCCAGCGGTGAGTGCGAAGGCGGCCAAGGAGCGCAGTGCGACACGCCGCGACGGGCGCAGCAGCAGTTCACGCGCCTGTTGGTCCTGGCCTGGATGGCGCTGGGCAACATCGCGCAGCCGCTGGAAGCGGCCCTGGATTTCCTGCAGCTGCTGCCATGCGTTGCGATGCTCGGCAGAGGCATCCAGCCAACGCTGCAGCTGCTGATGACTGCCCGCATCGGCGCTGCCGGACTGCAGCAGCACCATCCAGTCGATGGCGGCACTCATTGCGGTTTGCGCGTTCACTTGAGCGTCTCCGAGTGCTGCAGATCCTGCAGGCAGCACGTCCATGCCTGGCGCAGATAGCGACCGACCGTGCGTACCGATACGCCAAGCTGCTGTGCGATCTGCTCGTGACCCATGCCATCGAGCTGGCTGTAGAGGAAGGCAGCGCGTGCCGGTGCCGGCAGCGATTGCATGCTGCGGTCGACCAGAAGCACTGTTTCCAGTAGTAGCGCACGTTCTTCGGGCGAGGGTGAGAACGCCTCGGGACTGTGCCGCAGCTGCTCCAGCCAAGCCTGTTCCAGATCACGGCGACGACGCAGATGGAACAGCAGGCGCTTGGCAATGGTGGTCAGGAATGCGCGTGGTTCATCGATGCTGGTCAGCGGCGTACGCGATGCCGCGACCTGGCTGAAGGTCTCGGCGGTGATGTCTTCGGCATCCCAGCGGCAGCGCATCTGCCGGCACAGCCGCGCCAGCAACCACCGATGGTGATCACGGAACAAGGTGGCGAGGAGGGAAGACGACGCAGGGCTCATCGTTCATGCAAATGCGAATTGTTCGCATTATTGCATGTGTGAGCGGCGCTGTGCAGCGGGGGTGTTCTGGTCGGTTGTGGGAGCGGCGTAAGCCGCGAAGCTGGCAGATTGTCGGATTGCGGGATCAGTGATCACTGCGGCCATGTCTGCTTCGCGGCTTACGCCGCTCCCACAACCAAAACGAATGCAGTACCGAGAATCTGCCGAAGCCAGCAATGCGCTCCCTCCCTTTGCCGAAGGCAAGGGGAGGGCGGGGCTTTTGTGCTGTTGGATTTGTGGCTTCGCGGCTTACGCCGCTCCTACAACAGCTGAACTGCTCAACCCAGCAGGCTGCGCACTTTCTTCAGCGCAGCCATGAAGGATTCAATCTCTTCATGCGTGTTGTAGAACGCCAGCGAGGCGCGGCAAGTCGCTGCCACGCCGTAGTACTGCAGCAGCGGGTGTGCGCAGTGCTGGCCGGAACGCACGGCAACGCCCTGCAGGTCGAGCAGGGTCGCCAGGTCGTGCGCATGCGCGCCTTCGATCTGGAACGACACCACCGCAGCCTTGTTCGGCGCGGTGCCGAAGATGCGCAGGCCTTCAATACGCTGCAGTTCTTCGGTGAAGTGGGCCAGCAGTTCCTGTTCGCGCGCTTCGATGTGCTCGCGGCCAAGTGCTTCCAGGTAATCCACAGCCACGCCCAGACCGATGAAACCGGCGATGTTCGGAGTGCCGGCTTCGAACTTGTGCGGAGCATCGTTGAACACGGTGCCGTCGAAGCTGACTTCCTTGATCATCTCGCCACCGCCGAGGAACGGCGGCATGTCCTGCAGATGTTCACGGCGTGCCCACAGCGCGCCGGTACCGGTCGGGCCGCACATCTTGTGGCCGGTCACCGCGTAGAAGTCACAGCCGATCGCCGTCACATCCACGCTAAGGTGCGGCGCGGCCTGCGAGCCATCAATCACGGTGATGATGCCGCGCTTGCGGGCCTCGCGGCAGATCTCGCGCACCGGGTTGATGGTGCCCAGCACGTTGGATACGTGCGTGAGTGCGAGCAACTTCACTTCCGGGGTCATCGCTGCATGCAGCGCGTCCAGGTCAAGGCTGCCATCGGGCTTGATCTCGGCCACGCGGATGGTCGCACCGGTACGCTGGGCGACCAGCTGCCACGGCACGATGTTGGCGTGGTGCTCCATGCGCGACACCAGGATCACATCGCCGCTCTTCAAACGCGGTAGCGCCCACGAATAGGCAACCAGATTGATCGCAAAGGTGGTGCCGCTGCACAGCACCAGCTCATCGCCGCGTACGTTGAGGAAGCGCGCCAGCTTGGTGCGCGCACCTTCGTAGGCGTCGGTGGCTTCGGTGCCAAGCGCATGCACCGCACGGCTGACGTTGGCGTTGTAACGGCGGTAGAACTCGTCCACCGCGCCGATCACCGACAGCGGCTTCTGCGCAGTGTTGGCATTGTCGAAATACACCAGCGGCTTGCCGTTGACTTCGCGCATCAGCAGCGGGAAGTCGGCGCGCACGCGCTCCCAGTCGGGGGCGGTGGCCGGGTGGTGGATCGGACGCGGGGAACTGAGATTCATGCCATGCCTGCCTGTTGCAGTGCCTGGTCCAAATGGCGGGCCAGCTTTTCGGTGAGAACGCCTTCCACGGCTGCCAGCGGTTCGTGGCAGAACGCTGCGCTGAGCATGGCGCGCGCCTGTTCGGCCGGCACGCCACGCGAGCGCAGGTAGAACAGCGCGTTGGCGTCGAGCTGGCCAACGGTGGCGCCGTGCGCTGCCTTGACCTCGTCGGCGTCGATCACCAGCGTCGGCTGGGTATCGATCTCGGCATCGGCCGACAGCAGCAGGTTCTTGTTGGACAGGTTGGCGTCGGTGCCATCGGCACCTTCGCGAATGCCGATGCCGCCATGGAACACCACGCGGCTGCGGTTCGCGGCAACGCCGCGCCAGACCAGCTCGGCGCTGGTGTTCTTGGCGATGTGTTCGATGCCCAAGCGGGTATCGATATGGCGGCGACCGGTGCCGAGCAGCACGCCATTGGCGGTCAGCTTGGCGTTGTCGCCCTCCAGACGCACGTTGAGCTCATGACGGCTCAGTGCGGCACCCAGTTCCAGGTCGATGCGGCGGTACTGTGCATCGCGTGCAAGCACCGCGTCGGTGCGCAGCAGCGAGGTGGCACGCGCGCTGTCGGCCTGTACGCGGGCATGGGACAACACCGCATCCTGGGCGATATGTACGTGTACCAGAGTGTTGTCCAGGTGCGCGCTGTCGCCTGCCTGCAGGTGGTGCTCGACCAGGCCGAACACGGCGCCACGGCGCAGCTCGATCAGGTGGCGGTGATGCCAGGCGTGGTCGGTGCTGTCTGCCGCGCTGATGAACACCAGATGCAGCGGCGTTTCGCTGACGATGCCGTCGGCGACCTGCACCACTACGCCTTCATCGGCGAGTGCAGCATTGAGCTGGGCGAACACTTCCTCGGCGCGCTCGAAGCGACGGCCGAGGAAACGCAGCGCTTCGGGCTCTTCGCTCTGTACGGCAGACAAGGTACGCACCTGCACGCCTGCATCCAGCGTCGAAAGATCGCTCAGCGCAGCGCTGTGGCGGCCATTGACGAAGACCAGACGCGGCGACGGGATGTCAGCCAGCAGCGCGGTATCGATGTCCGGGGCCTGCAGCGGTGCAGCGGTGAAGCTGCGGCGCTCAAGCTGGCGCAGCGAGGTGTATTTCCAGGCCTCGTTGCGGGCAGCGGGCAGGCCGGTCTTGAGCGCGGCTTCAAGCAGCTCAGCGCGCTCCTTGCTGCCGCAGAAGGTGCCGGCCAGTGACTCCAGAAGGGCGCTCATTACTTGGCGGCCTCACGGACCACGCGGTCCTTCAGGAAGTCATAACCGTGCGCTTCCAGCTCCAGCGCCAGTTCCGGGCCACCGGTCTTGACGATGCGGCCGTCGGCCAGCACATGCACCACGTCCGGCTTGATGTAGTCGAGCAGGCGCTGGTAGTGGGTGATGACCAGGAACGAACGCTCCGGCGAACGCAGCGCGTTGACGCCATCGGCCACGCTCTTCAGCGCATCGATGTCCAGGCCGGAGTCGGTTTCATCGAGGATCGCCAGCTTCGGCTCAAGCACGGCCAGCTGGAAGATCTCGTTGCGCTTCTTCTCGCCACCGGAGAAGCCTTCATTGACGCCACGGTGCAGCAACTCGTCCTTCAGGTGCAGCACGGCCAGCTTCTGCCGGACCAGCTTGAGGAACTGCATCGAGTCCAGTTCTTCTTCGCCGCGTGCCTTGCGCTGTGCGTTGAGCGCGGCGCGCAGGAAGTAGGTGTTGTTGACGCCGGGGATTTCCACCGGGTACTGGAAGGCTAGGAACAGGCCGGCAGCGGCGCGCTCTTCCGGGGCCAATTCCAGCAGGTTGCCATCTTCGAACTGCACGCTGCCGGCGGTGACGTCATAGCCGTCTCGGCCGGACAGGACATTGCCGAGGGTGGACTTGCCGGCGCCGTTCGGACCCATGATGGCGTGCACTTCGCCCGGCTTCACTTGCAGCGACAGACCCTTGAGGATTTCCTTGTCGCCGATGCTTGCGTGGAGGTTTTCGATCTTCAGCATGAGGGTACGTTCTTCAATATGTAGAGTGCGGGGCGATCAGAGCTCGCCTTCGGCGCGATCGAGAAAGGTGGCGCGCAGCCATTGGGTGCGCTTGCGGGTCAGTTCGGCCTTGTTGGCCGAGTACAGCATCGGGTACATCGAGCCGTACAGGACGCGTGGGTTCTCGTCCTTGCCCACCGGGTAGCGCGCTTCGATATCGGCATCGCGCAGCGGGATCCACAGACGCTGGGCGGCGCGCAGCTTGTCGATGGCAACCTGCTGGCCCTGCAGCTTCTGCATCACCTGTCGGTACACAGCGTTGAGCTCAGCGTCGGCTGCGGTGGCTTCAGCCGCCGCACACTCGTTGATATCCAGCTGGGTGCGGGCATCGTCGCAGGCCTTGCCCGGCGACGCGGCGGAGGCGGCGAACGGCAGCACGGCCAGCAGGAGCAGCGGCAGGCGGCTCATCCGACCGATCCTTCCAGCGACACTTCCAGCAGCTTCTTGGCTTCCACCGCGAACTCCATCGGCAGTTCCTTGAAGACCTGCTTGCAGAAGCCGTCGACAATC
Organism: Stenotrophomonas sp. STEN018; assembly: GCF_056760235.1. Lineage (NCBI taxonomy): Bacteria > Pseudomonadati > Pseudomonadota > Gammaproteobacteria > Lysobacterales > Lysobacteraceae > Stenotrophomonas > Stenotrophomonas sp. STEN018. Next base: position 122,932 of record NZ_JBRREK010000004.1, on the reverse strand, counting down.
ATCGACACCGCGTTTTCCTGGTCGATGCCGCGGGCGCGGCAATAGAACAGCTGGTCGTCGGAGATCTTGGAGGTGGTGGCCTCGTGTTCGACTGTCGCGGTCGGATTCTTCACTTCGATATAAGGGAAGGTGTGGGCGCCACACTTCTTGCCGATCAGCAACGAGTCGCACTGGGTGTAGTTGCGTGCGCCTTCGGCGCCGCGGTCCACGCGGACCAGACCGCGATAGGTGTTCTGGCCACGGCCGGCGCTGATGCCCTTGGAGATGATCTTGCTCTTGGTGCGCTTGCCGATGTGGATCATCTTGGTGCCGGTGTCGGCCTGCTGACGATGGTGGGTCAGCGCCACCGAGTGGAATTCACCCACCGAGTCATCGCCCAGCAGCACGCAGGACGGGTACTTCCAGGTGATGGCCGAGCCGGTTTCCACCTGGGTCCAGGTCACCTTGGCACGTGCACCACGGCATTCGGCACGCTTGGTGACGAAGTTGTAGATGCCGCCGACGCCGTTCTCATCGCCCGGGTACCAGTTCTGCACGGTCGAATACTTGATCTCGGCATCTTCCAGCGCCACCAGCTCGACCACCGCGGCGTGCAGCTGGTTCTCATCGCGCATCGGCGCGGTGCAGCCCTCCAGATACGAGACATAAGCCTTGTCCTCGCAGATGATCAGGGTGCGCTCGAACTGCCCGGTGTTGCTGGCGTTGATGCGGAAATAGGTGCTCAGCTCCATCGGGCTGCGCACGCCGGCCGGCACGAACACGAAGCTGCCGTCGGAGAACACCGCCGAGTTGAGCGCGGCGAAATAGTTGTCGCCCACCGGCACCACCGAGCCCAGGTACTTGCGTACCAGCTCCGGGTATTCGCGGATGGCTTCGGAGATGGAGCAGAAGATCACGCCCTTTTCTGCCAGTTCCTTGCGGAAGGTGGTCCCGACCGAGACCGAGTCGAACACCGCATCCACGGCCACGCCGGCCAGCTTTGCCCGCTCATGCAGCGGCACGCCGAGCTTCTCGTAGGTGTCCAGCAGTTCCTTGGGCACTTCGTCCAGCGACTGGTACTTCGGGCCCTTGGGCGCGGAGAAGTAGCTCAGCGCCTGCAGGTCGATCGGCGCGATTTCGAGCTTGGCCCAGTCCGGCTGGCGCATGGTCAGGAAGTGGCGATAAGCGTCCAGGCGCCACTGCGTCATCCACTCGGGCTCTTCCTTCTTGGCTGAGAGCGCGCGGATGACGTCCTCGTCCAGACCCGGGGGGAACGACTCGGATTCGATCAGCGTGACGAAGCCTGCGTCGTATTTACGACCCAGTTGCTCGTGGATTTCACGGTTCGGGCTGTCGACGGTGTCGACCGGTTCGATGATTTCGGTGGCCATCAGGGCTGCCTACGGTTGTTCAGGAGACGACGTCGGCACTGATGCGTCGACGGTCGGCAAGCGGTAAGGGGTGCAGCATCTGCGCAAGGGTGACGCCGCGCAGGGCATCGGAAACCACGTCATTGATCAGCCGCCAGTTGGAGCGCACACCGCACTGGCCGGCAAGGCCGCACTGGCTCTGCTCTTGGCTGCACTCAGTGATGGCCAACGGGCCTTCCATCGCTTCCAGGATCTCGATCAGGGTGATCTCGGAGGCCGGGCGGGTGAGCCGGTAACCGCCGTGGACACCGCGCAGGCCTTCAACCAGACCGGCCTGGGCCAGCGGCTTGAGCAGCTTGCTGACGGTGGGCGGTTCCAGTCCGGCGGCTTCAGCCAGATCGGTCGCGCTCAGCACTTCGGCTGGCCGTGCGGCAAGCACGGTCAGGACGACGGTGGCGTAATCGGTGAGCTTGGTGACGCGGAGCATTGCGGCAGTGGGGAATCAATGTGGACCAAAATTGTACGCTTTCTCGCCGGGAGGGCCAAGTTTTGCTGTTCAGGTGGCAGAAACCCCCGGCCAATCATGGGATTGCAGCTGGTTCCTCTCCCCTTGCGGGAGAGGCTGCCGAAGGCGGGAGAGGGGGGGGCGAAGCCGCTGCTGTTTCCTCTCCCCTCGTGGGAGAGGATGCCGGAGGCAGGAGAGGGGGCGGCGCAGCCGCTGCTCTTTGCTTCTGCTTCCCAAAAAGTCAGGCAGGCATATGGGTGAGTTCTGATCCCGCGCCAACAGCTACCCCTCTCCCCAACCCTCTCCCGCAAGGGGAGAGGGAGCTAGAGGCGGCACCCATGGGTGTTGGGTATTTGTCATATGCCAATCCCCGCTTGGGTTGTCCTGCGCGATGGGCGAGAATCACCGCCTCACTCAAGTCCCGGCCATGTAAATGCCCAAGAAGATCCAGGCGCGCAAATCCTCCATCCACGGCAACGGCGTGTTCGCCGTGGCCGCCATCAAGAAGGGCGAGCGCGTCATCGAATACAAGGGCAAGCGCCGTACCCATGCCGAAGTAGACGCAGACGATGCGGGTGATGTGGAAACCGGCCACACCTTCCTGTTCACCCTGAACGACGATTACGTCATCGATGCCAACTACAAGGGCAATGATGCACGCTGGATCAACCACAGCTGCGATCCGAGCTGCGAGGCGATGATCGAAGAGGCCGAAGGTGACGACCGTACCGCCGACAAGGTGTTCATCGAAGCCATTCGCGACATCAAGGCCGGCGAAGAGCTGACCTACAACTACGGCATCACCCTGGCCGAGCGTCACACCCCGCGCCTGAAGAAGATCTGGGAATGCCGTTGCGGCTCGCCCAAGTGCACCGGCACGATGCTGCAGCCGAAGCGCTGAGTCTCTGGCGGCACGGCCTGCTTTTGTAGGAGCGGCGTCAGCCGCGAAGCCACTGCCAGCTCAGGTGCTCCGTTTTGTGGGAGCGGCGTCAGCCGCGAAGCTACTGTCAGCTCAGATGCTGTCAATGAATGACGAGGCGGCTGTGTGGGGGAAGGCTCCGCTCCGAGGCTTGTACATTGTCAGCTTCGCGGCTTACGCCGCTCCTACAAACCAAAGAAAAAGGCCGCAATCGCGGCCTCCTTCGTTTCTACAGCAGGACCGCTCAGTTCCCCAGCAAGCCCTGCGGCACAAAGCTGCCCAGGTTCTGGTTGAAGTCCACGGCGATGCGGCCGTTCTGGATGCCGACCGATTTCACCTGCAGTACGCCCATCACCTTGGCGATGGCCGGGTCGATCCTGTAGATCGGTTCGCGGCGGGCATAGTCGGCCAGCCAACTGTTGAGCAGGCTGCGGGTGCTTGAATCCAACTCACCACCACCAGCACTGGGGCGGAAGCCATCAACGGTGGGCTGATCCAGGTGGAAGCCCTGGGTCTGCGTGTCATAACGCAGGCCGCTGCTGATCTGTACATCGCCCACCGGCATCGACGAGCCGCCAGCGGCCATGGCCAGGTTGAAGCCCAGATCCAGGCGGCTGCCCTGTGGCAGGGTCAGGTGTGGCTGGCTCACGGTCAGCGCCAGCAGCCCGCCCAGTGCCTTCTGGGTGCGCGGGAAACTGCCGTCCAAGTATTGCTGCACATCGGCGGCGCCAACGGTCAACTGTTTGCCGTTGATCTGCGGTGCGGCATGGGCGCTGCCGGCCATGGCGAGCAGGGCGATGCTGGAGAGGAGCAGGGAACGCAGATTCATCGGGTGTACTCGGTGATGGCAGCAGGTTGGACTAGCAAGATAACCGGATCGGGTGAACGGCCAATTAGCGGGCTCGGTCCAATCGGGCGTAGGCACTGCCCGGCTGGTATCCCCGCCACTGCGACGGATAAGCGGACCGGTGCGATATCAGCGCTTGAAGTGCTGTTTTCCGGTCGCGATGCTCAGGCGGGCAAGCCGATATTACTCTTGGCCTGCGCAAGCGGCTTCCGCTCCCGCGCGACGATGTCGGAGGTCTGCAGGGCCGGGCGGCTTGCTGCCAGCGACTTACTCCGCCGAAGTCTGCAGCTGCTTGAGCTTGTGCAGCAACTGGCCGAGCTCCGGTTGCAGCGCGCTCAACAGGCTGTCGGGCTTGGCTGCCGATTCGGCCAGGGTCTCCAGCAGGCCGGTGACAACCACCACGCCGGCGTCCTCATTGCAGGACAGTCGACGTTGGCCTTGCGCGGATTCCAGCTGGCGCATCCAGTTGTATTGGCTGCGTTGTTCAAATTCGATTGAGCAACGGCCGCTGCACTGCTGGCCGTCGGTCTCGATCGGAGTGACGGAGATTCGGTAGCGATGCTTGCTGATGGACATGGTGGACTACATGGGGAAGCGGTGGGAGTGGCCACCATAGGCCCGCTCCGGCGCCGGTACGAGGCGTTGGACCATGACGCTGTGTTCCAGTGTTTTTCCCATGCCACAGGCGGAACGCTGCGACCCATGGGAACGTTTTCCACGTTGCGATGAAGCAAAAAAAACGGGACGGCAGAGCCGTCCCGTTCATTCGCCAAGGGGCGCGCTGATTACAGCGCAGCGTCCTTGAGCTTCTTGAGCGGACGCACCTTGAGCTTGGTGGTGGCCGGCTTGGCGGCAAACCACTGCTCTTCCTTGGTGAACGGGTTGATGCCCTTGCGCTTCGGCTTGGCAGCAACGCTCACGGTGGAGATCTTCAGCAGGCCCGGCAGGGTGAAGGAACCAGCGCCCTTCTTGTTGACCGAGGCGGCAACGGCGCCTTCCAGGGCGGCGAACACAGCGCGCACGTCCTTGGCAGCGACCGAGGTGGCTTCAGCGATGTGGGCAACCAGACCGGACTTGGTCAGTGCTTCCTTGATCGGCTTCAGTGCGGCCGGCTTTGCGGCAGCCTTGGTTGCAGCCTTCGTAGCTACTTTCTTCACTGCCTTCTTCGGGGCAGCCTTTTTAGCGGTCTTTGCCATGATTTCCTGTTCCGTGAACGGTTGGTTGTTGGTCGTGCCGACCCCGTCGGCAAGCGAAATGTAGGGCATGAATTGCGTGACGCCAATAGGTAATCGAAGAAAAAGCCCATAAAAATTGGTTCTGGACGTATTTGGACAACAAATCGGTGCTGGAAGTCATGCAAAAACCGGGTTGGACTGCGATCAATCGCGGTGTTGCCCGCGCTCGACGGGCACGCCGTTGTGCCGATGGCTGCGGCGCACAAACCACTAACACGCTGTGGTTTAGGCTGGCCCGGCCATCCACCACGAGGAGTTCGACCATGGGTATTTCGCGTCACGCCACCGCACACTGGGAAGGCGATCTGAAGACCGGGCAGGGCCGCTTGAGTACGCCGCAGAGCGGTTTGATGGAGAACACCCGCTATGCCTTCAACAGTCGCTTCGGCGATGAGAAGGGCACCAACCCCGAAGAACTGATTGCTGCCGCACACGCCGGCTGCTTCACCATGGCGCTGTCGGCCAAGCTCAGCGAAGCCGGCTTCCCGCCGACCTCGTTGGACACCCGTGCCGATGTCGACCTGTCGATGGAGGGCGGCCCGCAGCTGTCGCAGATCCGGCTCAAGGTAAAGGCGGTGGTGCCGGGCCTGGACGAGATCCGGTTCCGCGCAATTGCCGATGACGCCAAGCAGAACTGTCCGATCTCCAAGGCACTGAGCGCGGTGCCGATCAGCCTGGATACCGAGTTTTCGGCCTGATTTGGCTCCGGCCCGGCGAGCGTTCAACGCTGGCCGGGCCGGTTCAGGATCGTTTCACCCGTCGCGCCTGAGCATCGCTCATCCCTCGTTCCTCATTCCAGCCGGAGTGGTTACTGCCATGAGTCGCTCGCTAGCTGTTGCCGCTGTCCTGATTGTCGGTGGTCTGGTCGCCTCCAATGCGTCCGCGCAGCGTTATGACGACGGCCAGTATCGTCCCAACGGTTCTTACGATGATGGTCAGTACCGGCCGGACCCGCGCTATGACGATGGTCAGTACCGCGGCGGTGACAACGCCGGTAACGGTGCGGTGTACGACTACGCGCGGGTTGTGCGGGTGGATCCGGTCATCGTCAACGGCAGCCAGGGCCGCAATGAGCGCTGCTATGAGCGCAACGATGGCGGTTATGTGGATAACAACAATGGTTATCAGGCCGGCGGCTATGGCAACAACGGCTACGGCAACAACAACGGCTATCGAAATGACGGCTATGACCAGCGTGGCTACGACAACGGCCAGTACCGGCAGGGCAACGAAAGCGGTCGCCAGTGGGCGACGGTGATCGGCGGCTTGGCTGGTGCAGTGCTGGGCAGCCGCATCGGCGGCGGTGATGGCCGCTTCCTGGGCACCGCGGTCGGCACCATTGCCGGCGGTGCCGCCGGGCGTGCCATCTACGAGGCCAACAGCCGGCCCAACTACCAGCGCGGTGACGTACGCGTTTGCGAGCCGACAGGGTATGGCAGCGAGAGCGAGCGGGTCGACGGTTACGACGTCACCTACGAATACGCCGGCCGGCAGTACCACACCCATCGCGATTACCACCCGGGCGAGCAGATCCGCGTACGCGTGGACGTAAGCGCCGACTGAGCGTAGCGGGCGTTTCTGCCCGCATGAGGTGCGGGGCACGGTTTGTCAGGTTGGGCCGATGACGGCATAGTCCACGCATTCCGTTGCGGAGAGTGCCTGATGCGTCGTATTGCCTGTGTAGCCCTGTTGCTCCCTTGCCTGCATGCAGTCCCGGCCCAGGCCGAGGTCAAGCTGCTGGTGGCCGATACCATTCGCACCGGCGACCCGGCGCAGCCGGTGGTCGGTGCAATCGCCTGGGAAAGTGACAGCGGCAAGGTACTGGATGTGGGCAGCGCCGATGCGCTGCTGCAGTTGTACCCGCAGGCACCGCGCATCGACGTGGGTGACGCGACCGTGGTGCCGGGCCTGATCGACGCCCACGCCCACATCATGGGCCTGGGCAACACCTTGATGCAGGCCGATCTGACCGGAGCGCGCAACCGTGGTGAAGTGCTGGCGCGGCTGAAGGCCTTCGAGAAAACCCTGGCGCCCGGTGAATGGCTGCTGGGCCGCGGCTGGGACCAGAACCGCTGGGACAACACCGATTTCCCCACCGCTGCCGATCTGGATGCTGCGTTCCCGCAGCGTCCGGTGTATCTGGAACGCGTCGACGGCCATGCCGGCTGGGTCAACAGCGCGGCCATTCACATCGCCGAGAAGGCGGGAAAATCCTTGTCCGGTGAGTGGCAACCGGAGGGCGGGCGCATCCTGCGCGATGCCGCTGGCAAGCCGAGTGGAGTGCTGGTCGATGGCGCCGCATCATTGGTCTATGCGCAGATCCCAGCGCTGGACGATGCTTCGCGCGAAAAGCGTCTGCAAGCAGCACTGCAGGCGGCGGTCAGCAATGGTCTGACCGGTGTGCACGACATGGGCGTGTCGCGCGAGGACCTGACGCTGATGAAGCGTCTGGCCGACCAGGGCAAGCTGCCGCTGCGCATCGACGCCTATGCCGATGGCAACAACGAAGCATTGGAGGACCTGTGCAAGGCCGGCCTGTACGCCCATCCGGGCGGCCGCCTGCAGATGCACGGGGTCAAGCTGTATATGGATGGTGCCCTGGGCAGCCGGGGCGCGGCACTGCTCACCGCCTACAGCGACGACCCGCACAACCACGGCCTGCTGATGACCTCACCGGAGGAGTTCGAAGCCGCCGTGCGCAAGGCTGACGGTTGCAAGGTGCAGGTCGCCACCCACGCCATCGGTGATCGCGGCAACCGCATCGTGCTGGATACCTACGAGAAGGTGCTGGGCACCCACAAAGACAACGATCACCGCTGGCGTATCGAGCACTCGCAGGTGGTGTCGCTGCAGGACATCCCGCGTTTCGCCAAGCTCGGCGTGATCGCCTCGATGCAGCCGACCCACGCCACCTCGGACATGGGCTGGGCCGAGCAACGGGTTGGACCGGAACGCATCCTCGGCGCCTATGCCTGGCAGCGCTTCCTGCACAGCGGCGCACGGCTGGCATTGGGTTCGGACTTCCCGGTGGAGCAGGTTGACCCGCGGCTGGGCCTGTATGCGGCAGTGACGCGCCAGGACCGCGATGGCCAGCCGCCAGGTGGCTGGCAGCCGGAGCAGCGCTTGAGCGCGGCCGAAGCGCTACGCGGCTTCACCAGCGACGCAGCCTGGGCGGGCCACGACGAAGCCCAGGTCGGCATGCTGCAGCGTGGGCTGCGTGCGGACTTCGTGGTGCTGGATCGCGATCCGTTGAAAGTCGCTGCTGATCAGCTCGATGATCTGAAGGTGCTGTCGACCTGGGTCGATGGTGAGCCGGTTTACAAGGCCGCAGCCACGCCGGAGGGTTGAAACCCTAGTTGTTGCAGGAATACGGTTCAATCAAGCGCAGCAGGGTAGTGCCGAGCCATGCTCGGCAGAGGCCTTACCGACACTTGCCGTCAGCTGTAGGAGCGGCGTAAGCCGCGAAGCTCACAGTTCATCTGATTACAGGGATGCGGGTAATTTCATTGCCCTCAGCTTCGCGGCTGACGCCGCTCCTACAAACAGAGCAAGGTAGTGCCGAGCCATGCTCGGCAGAGGCTCTACCGGTAAACACCACCAGTTGCAGCAGCAATGCTGGTGTAGCTCAGCCGCTGTTTGTCCACCTGCAACGTGCATGTTTTGAGTTGATCGAGCTTCCCATGGATCATCAAGACCTAGTGTCAATCATTTGCCATTCAGAAAAGAGCGCCATCGCAATTGACTGTAGCGATTTCTCTATGGGAATTTAGGAATTCTCGCGAGATAGAGGGTAATTTCTCTTACACACATTCGTGAGGCCGACCCCAATCTCCGAATTGAAGCCCCCTTGATGAGCAGGCATTTCATCGACTCAGCGATCCTGAGCGAATCGTTCCAAGTACTTTTGATCGAAGATGATCGACGTTTAGCTGGGTTGATAGGGGAGTACCTGCGGGAGCATGGCTTTGCTGTAGAGCATGTGTGGCGAGGCGATGAGGCCAGCGGCGCATGCCGCGAATTTGCACCCGACGTAGTGGTGCTTGATCTCATGCTGCCCGGCCTATCCGGAATGGATGTGTGCCGACAGATCCGGGCGTTCTCAGACGTTCCGATCCTGATGCTTACCGCTTGCGAGAGCGATGTGGACCAGGTCCTCGGACTGGAATCCGGCGCCGATGATTATGTGCATAAGCCGGTCGAGCCGCGCTTGCTGCTTGCCCGCTTGCGTGCATTGTTGCGTCGTCGCCAAGGCAGAGTATGTGCATCTGAAAGATTGAAGTATGGAGAGCTGCTCATTGATAGGTTGCAACGAAGGGTGCAGCTGAGCAGCAACACTGTCGAGCTGGGTACGATCGAGTTCGAAGTGCTTTGGCTGCTGGCCAGTCAGCCCGGACAAGTGCTCAGCAGAGAGCAGATTCTATTGTCGGTGCGGGGCATTGGGTTTGACGGTCAAGATCGGACTGTTGATGTCTGCGTAGGAAAGCTGCGCCGTAAACTGGGTGATGACGGCCGCGAGTCGCGCCGGATAATGACCGTCTGGGGCCATGGGTATCAGTTCAATCCGATGGCATGGTCGGCATGAAGCGGCTCTTCTTTCGGTTATGGCTGGCGGTCAGTTTGTGCGTTCTGGTATCCGTTGGTGTGCTCAACCTGGTTCTCGATCGGGTCTACTTACCGACCTCGCAGCGCGCATTCTCCGAGCAGATGCGCGGGCAGATCTACGCGATACGCAAGGACCTGTCGGGTCTGAATCCGGCGGCACAGAGGGGCGAGCTGATGCGCACCGCGCCCAACTATGGGATTGGCGTGGAACTGCTCGATGAGCGCCCCATGCTGAGCCCAGCGGAGCTTGCGCAGTTGCAGGACCATGGAATGGTGATGCGAGATGAATTCAAGGTTCTACTTGCTCCGCTGGAGCCGCTTCGGCCAGATGGAAAATGGCTGAGCATGAAGCTGTCCGGCACCCCTTCGATGATTTTCTACCTGAATCTGGTGGCCTACGCGGGCGTCCTGGCGGTGCTGGGGGGCGGCGTCTACGTCTGGGTTCGAGTTCTCTGGCGTGATCTGGAAACACTGCGCGAACATACCGACCGCATCGGGTCAGGCGACCTTGGTGCGAGAGTAAAGGTTTCTGCTAGATCGCAGATGCGGGTAATGATCGAGCACTCCAATCGCATGGCGGACCGGGTGGCCGAGCTCGTACAGCGTCAGCGCGATCTGACCCATGCCATGTCGCATGAGCTCCGCACGCCGTTGGCACGTCTTTCTTTTGGTATAGAAATGATATGCGAGAGCAACGACGCGCTGCGTCGGGAGCATCTGGCGAAGGGTTTGCGAAGTGATGTTGCTGAGCTCAATCAATTGGTCGGTGAGCTGCTCACCTATGAGCGACTTGATCACCATGAAGAAATTGACGACTTTCTCTTGGTGCCGGCCAGGGATTGGCTGCAGGAGAGCACCGAGGACGCTGTGCGAGGCGCGGAGTCACACGGCATTGGCATCCAAGTCCAGACGGAGGTCGAGTGCTTGTTCGGTAATCCTCGCCTTCTGCGGCTGGCACTAAGCAACCTGATCGGTAATGCGGTAAGACATGCCAGAACCTCTGTGCAGGTATCACTGGTGGAGATCGATGGCCTGCTGCAGTTGCGGGTGGACGATGATGGGGACGGAATTCCTGAAGGTGACCGGGAGCGGATGCTGCGCCCATTCACCCGCTCGGACGTCAGCCGCAGCCGCGATACAGGAGGGTTCGGACTGGGGTTGGCGATTTCCGACCGTATCGCCAAGCGGCACCGCGGGCTCCTTCGAATAGACCGTTCAGCTATTGGCGGAGCACGCGTAGAGATGCAATGGCCGATTAGCGTGAGATGAACGGTTTGGCGGAATTTACATTTGTTTACAAATGGCGCATGCCATGAGCGAGATTGGATAAATTCGAACTGGAATCCTAGCGACCTCGCAGCGATGAACTGATTTTGCTGCGATTTCTTCTATCAAGAGAGTCGCTATGTTTCCCCTACGTCACACATCTTTCCTTGCTCTGCTTGTTGCTCTGCCTTTTGCATCCATCGAATTCGCGCACGCAAAGGACGACGGCTGGAAGTTCGAGCTGGCTGCTGGAGCGGGCGCTGTTCCCCGTTATAGCGGAAGCAAGGAATATCAGGCTGCACCCATACTGTCGTTTGATGTCTCCGCGCCCGGTGGCTGGTTCTTCGGAACGAGCGGTTTGGGCTGGGGGACTGCAATTGGGGACAACGCCAAGGTCCGCGGATATATCGGGGCCAGCGGTATCCGACAGGACAAGGATTCCATTTTCGGTGGATCGGATTATCTCCGTGGAATGGGCGATATCAAGTCGCGGGCACTTGTTGGCATAGCGGGCGGCTACACCATCGGCGAGGCGGTGATCAGCGCGTCTGTGCAATATGCGCCACAGGACAAGGATCGCGGAGAAAATGGGCTTGCAACCAAGCAAGGCCAGCTCAGCGTGGAGATGCCGCTGTTTGATTTTGCAGGTGGCGCGATCAGTGGGTCGGTGTCCACGGAGTACGGCGACAGCGGCTACCTGCAGACATGGTACGGCGTGACCCAGGCGCAGGCGCGGCGAACCGGCTTTGCCAAGCACACCCCCGATGCCGGGCTGGTCAGCGCGGGTGTTGGCCTGAAGTGGAGCCGCCAGGCCGGAAAGAACGGCAATTGGTTTGTCTCGGCGGAGGCCAAGCGACTGCTTGGAGACGCGGCAAAGAGCCCGATTGTTCAGAAGGCGAATCAGTTCGGTTTGATGACTGGCTATAGCCACAGTTTCTGATGGCAGGAGGTGCGGTAGCGGTTGATCGACCGCCGCTGCCAGATTTCGACCGAGACGACGCCACGTGTTGAGTGCTGACTGAGTAGAGGTTTGAGTGCTCCAACTTGGGATCAACACGGCCGGGCTGCCACTGGAAGGCGAGATTGACATCGAAGTGACGGCGCTTGAAGCACGTCCTTCGCAATGAATAGGAAAGGTATGAAGTGCTTGCAAAAAACCTCAAAGAATTGGCTGATGGCCATCATTGGCATCGGCCTCGCGATCGGAAGTGCCCAGGCATCAGACGATGTTTCAACCGCACACCACCAGGAGTGGCCAGTGCGCTGCGAGTCACGCATTGGGGAAACGGAGTACTGCTCAATTTCCGGGAGACCCAGACTGTCGCGGCAGATTTCTCGTACAGAATGTATCGAAGGTGATAACTGGGGCGCCGCACGAGGCGGAGTGTGGGTCACCGATGGTTGCCGGGCGGAGTTTGTCTCGGATAGGCGCCGCGGCGGTGGCTGGCCTGGCCGCGATTGGGACGACGAAGGGTCATTGGTCAGTTGCAGTTCGAATGAGCATCGGCGCAAACACTGCCCGGTAAGAATCTACGATGACGTCCGCTTGGTCAGGCAGCTGTCCGTGTCCACTTGCGTGGAAGGCGAAAGCTGGGGATGGAATCGTCGTGGCATCTGGGTCAGCAAAGGGTGCCGTGCGGATTTTCGGGTGGACTAGCTCCAGGCAAGCTTGATCCGATCGCACCTCTTCTACGATTGCGGTCAACCTCGGCAGTCCATTTCCCGATGTGACTGCCGTTGACCGTGACACATCGAATCTGAATCAAATTCAGAATGTCAACTCATACGCGATGCAATGAACGTGTAAGTCGCTTGAAGATCAATCTGTCGTGGGCCACGCGATTCTGGCTTATGAACGCCCTTGCCTTTGTGGCTGTCGGGAGCAGCTACTGGCTGGGTATCTCCATGCCATCGAACACTCCGATCGTCGTTTTCTACCTGGTTTGCACACACTTGGGGTGGCTCGGTTCGTTCGCGATCATGGGCTTGCTGCTTCATTGCACATTGGCGTGTGCTCGCCCCAAAGCCTTTCGATACGCAGGCCTTCTAGCCGGATCTACCCTTACGGTGATGTTGCTCCACGATGCCATTGGGACGCGGGATTACATTCCCTACTCAAGGGGCCACACCTTGGGTGAGCATCTGCGGCATGTGTTAGCCGATATAGACCTGGGTTTGAGCTCATATTGGCTGTGGCTACTAGCTGCAAGTGTCGCGATTCAGCTGGTCGCATTGGCCGCAACCCGGCGAGCGATCGTTGGCTTTCTTTCTGCAACGCATTGCCGGCAGAGCTACTGCGCCATTGTGGTTGCGCTGCTCTTGTCTCACGCGCTGCATGCGTTTGAAAGTTCCTATCAACGCGGCTTGATTCCCAGCTATGGGCATGTCTTTCCGTTCTATCGATCGTTCTCAGTTGAGCGGGTTGGGAGCGACGACGGCGCTGACAATTTCAGCGATTACTGATCATTTCAGGCAGGGCCGCCAGAAGGGCACGTGGTTATGGACAGAAGCAATCTTCAACGCCTCGCCGCAGTGGCTGGACGCCCAACGCCACTTCATCCGGCGGATCTGGATGCTAAGTGCAGCAGGAAGGCCAATTCTCCCCACGTCGCTCCTGCAGCTGGCGTGATACCAGCGATGAAGCCCGGATGGGCTGGACCTATGGATTCAATTCGAATGAGATCGAGATCACTGGCCCTGCTGTTATCGCTATCGGTGTTCTACTCTGTCATCAAGCTTTCATTTCATATTCTTGATGAAATCCTCTGTGCTTCACTTGTTCTTGCCCAGCAAGAGGTGGAGCCGCTCTCGTCTCTTAGCGCGTTGTGCTTTGTCGTGGCAATCAGCTGGCTTCCGTTCGTTTGCTTGGTTGCGGCGACACTTGGGGCGGGAACGTTTTATGCGTTTTGGCCGAGGAGCAACAGTTAGGGGCGGGAAGTAGCGATGGAGGCTTGCCAGCGCTAGCACCCGCTCCCAGCCCCTGGATCAACTGCCGCCTATATGGGCAGGCTGCTCATGCAGGCTGCGCAATTTCTTCTTGTTTATTTTGCCCACGCTGGTGCGTTCTATCGCGCCGACGAAGCTGACGCGGTCCGGGATCGCGTAGCGGGAGATGTCGCCTGCGCGGCTGCGTGCGGCGACCAGCTCGATGATCTCCGCTTCGGTAACCTCCCTGTCGGCATGCTTTACCACCAAGGGCAGCGGTCGCTCGCCCCATTTCGCGTCGGCGATACCGATGACGGCGACTTCATTGACCGCCGGGTGCATGGCGATGATGTCTTCCAGTGCGAGCGAGGAGATCCATTCGCCGCCGGTCTTGATCACGTCCTTGATGCGGTCGGTGACGCGCAAGTAGCCACCGCTGTCGATGTTGCCGATGTCGCCTGTATGCAGGTAACCGCCTTCCCATAACGTGGCCGAAGCATCTGGATTGTGCAGATAACCTTGAGTGAGCCAGGGCGCGCGCACCACGACTTCGCCGGTGGCAATGCCATCGTGGGCGACCTCGTTCATGGCTTCATCGACAATGCGCAGATCCACCAGCGGTATCGGGATGCCGGCCTTGGTGCGCAGCGACAGCTCTTCGTCGGTGCCTGACAATGCATCGGCGCCGATATGCGCGAGTGTCAGGACAGGGCAGGTCTCGGACATGCCGTAGCCGCCAAAGATATCAATACCGCGCGCCAGTGCCTGCTGACAGAGTGCGCGTGGCAATGCCGCGCCGCCGATGATGACCTTCCAGCCACGTAGATCGGTATCTGCCGAAGTGGAGTGGGCAAGCAGCATATGCAGGATGGTCGGCACGCAATGCGAGAACGTGACCTTCTCCCGCGCGATCAGTTCCAGCAACTTGCCCGGCAGGTAGCGGCCCGGGTAGACCTGCTTGATGCCCATCAAGGTGGCCACATACGGCACGCCCCATGCGTGCACATGGAACATCGGAGTGATCGGCATGTACACATCGTCGCGGTGCAGGCGGCCCTGCGTGGGCGCGCTGCCGAGTGCCGCCATCGCTGCCAGCGAATGCAGCACCAGTTGCCGATGGCTGAAGTAGACCCCCTTGGGCAGACCGGTGGTGCCGGTCGTATAGAACATGGTGGCGCGGGTGTTTTCGTCGAAGTCGGGGAAATTGCCGATCGGCTCGGCTTGCTTCAGGCCCACTTCGTATTCGGTGGCAAAGCCATCCGGCAGCGGGCCGCCTTCATCGTCCAACAGGACCCGTGTACGTAAGTCCGGCAGCTGTTCGTCGATGCTTTCCAGTACCTGAAGGAACTCGCGGTTTGCCAGGATCACCCGCGCGCTACTGTGGTTCAGCGTATAGGCGATCTGTTCCGGGGCCAGACGAACGTTCACCATCATCAGCACGGCGCCGATCATCGGCACCGCGAAATAGCTTTCCAGATAACGGTTGCTGTCCCAGTCCATCACTGCCACGGTGTCGCCGGGCTTCACGCCCAGTGAGGTCAATAGACCGGCTAGCTGGCCGATGCGCGCCTGCAACGTGCGGTAGCTGTAGCGGACCTTGTCGCCGTAGACGATCTCCTGATCAGGATTTACCGCCAGCGGTGTGTGCAGCAGCTGCTTGATCAGCAGCGGATAGGCGTAAGCGCTGGATTCGGCATGGTCTGAGCTTGTAGCGAATGACATCTGAATATCCTGGTTGGCAGCGCGTCAGCGGCCGGAGACTGGGGGAATGGACAGCTGCGAACGCTGCAACGGTGCTTCGGCACGCGGCGTTGGCTGGATCAGTGCATCCTGTGGCAGGGCGCGCGCTGGATCTTCAAGGTGATCCCATACCTGGTCCATTGCCGCGAACATGTAGGGCAGCAGCGGCACATAGCGCTTGCGGTAATCCGGGAAGGCCAGCAGCGAGTCGAAGTGCTGGCCGTTGCTTACCCGCCAATAGGCGATCTGCGCGCCAGCCTTGCGTGCCAGCGGCACGTAGCGGTCGCTGGTCATGCTGATCGGTACCAGCCCGTCGTCGGTACCGTGGATGACTACGATCGGCAGACCCCGACGCGGCGCCTTGGCGGCAGCGTCGGCGATGCCGGCGCGTACGCGTTTGGCATCGGCGCTGTCAGCCAGGCCGAGTGCACGCAGGCAGTTCAGCCCGCGCAGCGGGTCATCCGCCGATTGGGCTGCATTGCCGTCCACCAGCACAACGCCACTGCCCGGTGGAATACCGCTGCCTTCGCTCCACCAGCTGGCGCGTAGCTCTGCGGACGCAGGAGCGGGCTTGCCGTCGGCGCCAACGGCGGAGTAGCTGTAAGCGCAGGGATGTTCGCCAGCGCCGTAGCGCCCATAGGCCGATGCATAGGTCACCGCGATTGCGCGCCACAGGTCGAATCCGGTCGAAAACGCACCAGCGCGCAGTGCGCCATCGCTCAGGCCGGCGTCGGCCAGCTGCTGGCGTGCCGACTGCGCCTGTGCGGCAGTGTCGTCGCCTTGCACCAGCCCGGCGGCTTCCAACGTGGCGCAACGCTGGGTCCATGCAGGCGCTGCCTGGGCCTGCATCGGCGGTTGCGGCAGATCATCAAGCGCAAGCAGGGCGCAGGGCATCAGTAGCGCTGACTGGGTGACGAAGTCGTAGAGCGGCGGTGCGCCGGTTACCGAGACGTTCGGCTCGCCTGCCACCATTGCATCGAACCAGTCGCCTTCGATCTCGGCTGCACGCAGCACCGCGCCACCACCATTGGAAACGCCTACGCCCAGTGTGCGCGTGTTTGCCGGGGTGAACGGTGCCGATTGCGGGTAGGCGCGATCCAGCGCCTGCAGGCCGAACTGCAGTGCCTGCAGCAGATGCCGGCCCCAGTCCGCTTCCGGGTTGTCGCCGGAATGGGCGTGCTTGAAGGCAATGCCATGCGCGGCTTTGGTATCGGTCGGAGCGAAGGCCAGTGCGCCTTGCGTCGCAGGCGTGCCGTCGGCCTGGAAGCCACTCTTGGCATCCAGATCGTAATAGTCGCTGCCGGTGCCCTTGTCGGTATAGGCGACAGCGCAGCCATGGGCCAGGCCCCAGCTGCCGGCCACCGAGATCGCGCCATAGATGCCGCGCGAACCGGACGAGGCCGTCGCTACCAGGCAGCGTCGCTTTGGATCGAAGTCATCGGGTACCTGCACCAGTACGCGATGGGGCTGGCGAGCGCCAGGGATGCGCGCATAGGCCGAGAACTCCCGGCCCGGTGCTGCCTGCAGATTGCCGTAGACGTCGCCGAAACCACCGCCAAGAGTAAGGTCAGCGATACCGCGCCAGCTGCTCCAGATCGCCCGGCGCCGGGCTTCTTCGGCGGTCGGCTGGGCCGGGCTGGTGAATGCCGGGGCGGCAGTGGCGCGCAGGCCGTCAAGCCCCAGCCCAGCGGTCAGCAGATCGTCGCTGCCGCGGTGCTCGGTTTCGCGCCACTGCTCGAATACGGGCCCAGCAGCGTTCGGGCCGGGCTTGGTGGCATGGGCGATGGAGACGCAGCCCAATAGCGGCAGCGCGGCGCAAAGCAGGGTAACGGGGCGGGGGATGTTCATCACCCCACACTAGCAAGCCAGTGTGTATGTGCCAGCGTACCTAGGTACCCGTGCCCGGTCGCTGGCTAATTTGCTAACCTCGCTTGGACATGCCGACCCTGCTCATTGCCGACGATCACCCCTTGTTCCGTGCTGCCTTGCATCGCGCGGCCGAAGAGGCGGTTGATGATCTGCAGATCAGCGAGGCCGATTCGCTGGACAGCGTGCTGGAGGCGATCGAGGGCCAGCAGATCGACCTGATGCTGCTGGACCTGCATATGCCCGGCAATCACGGACTGGCCGGGTTGGCGACGATCCGCGCCTTGCAGCCGGGGTTGGCGATCATCATCGTCTCGGCCAATGAAGAGCCGCATGTGATCCGCCGCGCGATCGACCTTGGGGCTGCCGGCTATCTGCCCAAGAGCTCGGGGCTGGTGGACCTGCAGCAGGCCTTGCAGACCGTGCTGGATGGTGAACGCTGGATACCAGCGATGCTGCGCGAAACCGTGGCGCGGGTGGCACCCTTCAGCAAAGACGCCGATCTGGCCGCGCGTTTGGCCAGCCTGTCCGCGCACCAGTACAAGGTGCTGAGTCTGGTCGCCGAAGGCTTGCTCAACAAGCAGATCGCCGATCGCCTTGGCGTGCAGCTGCGCACGATCAAGGCACATATGACCCGCATCATGGGCCGGCTCGGCGTGCGCAACCGCGCGCAGGCGATTCGTGTACTGCACGAAATGGGTCTGAACGATCCGTCGCGGCAGATTGAAGAGGCGCAGGACGCCTGACCTGCGACGCGGCTGCTGGCCGATCAGCATATCCAGCGGTGTCAGCTTCGTATCAGGTCTCGACCGTGCTGCGCGTAGCCAGCAGATGATTGATCGCCCAGCGCAGCGCCAGCGGTTTGAAGGGTTTGTTCAGCAGCGACAGGCCGACTTCACGCACCGCCTCGCGGGTGTCGCTGCCGGTGTCGGCGCTGAGGATCACCGTCGGCCGTTGACCATGCATGGCGACAAGCCGCTTCCAGAGCTGGACGCCGGTATCGTCATCATCAAGGTGGTAGTCGAACAACCACAGCGCAGCTTCGCCAGCTGGCCCATCAACCGCCTTTGAGTCGTCGGCAGCGATGACATCGCAGCCCCAGGCGAGCAGCATCTGCCGCATCGCTTCCAACGCGTCCGGATCATTGTCGACCACCAGCACACGCGTGCCCTTGATGGTGCTGTTGCTACCGGCGGGTGTTTCATTGCGTGAGGCAGACGGCGGTGTTGCCCGCGACACCGTGATGGAGAACGCCGAGCCGCGATTGACCACGCTGTGCAGACCAAGTGGGGCGTGCAACAGGTCGGCGATACGGCGTGCAATCGCCAGGCCAAGGCCGAGCCCCTGACCGTTGCTGCGGTCGCCGCGATGGAATTCCTCGAACACGATGCTCTGCTGCTCCGGGGTGATGCCTGGGCCGCTGTCATGCACGCCGATGGTCAGCGTGTTGCCATTGCGGCGCACGCCGAGCAGCACGCCGCCGCTACGGGTGTAACGGATGGCGTTGGCGAGGAAATTCTGCAACACACGGCGTAGTAGTAGCGGGTCGCTGTGGACCCAGACGTGGCTGCGCACATAACGGAACTGCAGGCCGCGTGCTGCTGCCAGCACAGCGAACTCCTGTGCCAAGGGATCAAGCACCGTCGATAGCGCGAACGGACGCGGGTCGGCGACCAGCCCGCCGGCCTCCAATCGCGAAATATCCAGCAGGCCCGACAGCAGGTCATCGGTGGAGTCCAAGGCGCCGCGGATCTGGCGCAGGAAGCTGTCGAGGAACTCGGATTCGATGTGTTGCGACATCGCATCGGTGAGCAGCTGCGCGGCGTGCAAGGGTTGGATCAGGTCGTGGCCGACGGCGGTCAGGAAGCGGGTCTTGGCCACGTTCGCGCGTTCGGCTTCGTGCACGGCCTGTTCCAGTCGCGCGGTGCGGTCCTGCACGCGCAGCTCCAGGGTCTCGTTGCTGCGCTTGAGCGCATCCTCGGCCATGCGGAACGCGGTGACATCGGTGAAGGTGGCGACATAGCCGCCACCTGGCATCGGGTTGCCACGGATTTCGACGATGGTGTTGTCGGGAAAGATGCGTTCGGACAGATGCGGCGTGCCGCGACGCATATGCGCCATGCGCCGGGTCAGCGCCTTGCCGACGTTGTCGCCCGGGGCCTCGCTGATCTTCAGTTCTCCCAACGCCCACGCGGTGAGGTTGGCAACCGGTTGCCCGACCTGCAGCAGTTCGGGCGGGAATTTGAACAGCGCGGCATAGCGGCTGTTCCAGGCCACCAGCTGCAGCTGGGCATCGACCACGCTGATGCCTTGGCTCATGTTTTCCAATGCGGCTTCCAGCAGGCGCTGGTTGAAGCGTAGTGCCTGTGTCGCTTCGCCGACGGCGCGGGTGACCGCATCCAGCGGCGCGGCGCCACCATCACGCGCGGCCTCGACCAGCAGCCGCGCCATGCCGGCGCCAACCACGGCGGTCAACTCGCGCTCGATGGCGGTGACCCGTTCGTCGTCCAGCATCTGTCCGTCGTGCCCATCCATCAGCTGGCGCGCCCGTTCCGGGCCGAGGAAGCGTCCGGCGGTCTTGCGCATCGACGCTGCGGCCACCGCGTCCCGCTGCAATGGCAGGGAAGGGCGTATCGCGCGCGATACCAGCGCAACCGTGATCAGGTTGACCGCCAGGCTGACGCTCATGCTGATGGCGATATGGCCGGGCTGCATGCGCAGCGAGAACAGCGCAAGCCAATGCAAACCTTCGCTGCCCGCAGCCGGATCCGGTGCGGGTATCACCATCGGCAACAACACCAGCCACAGCCAGACCAGCGAGCCCAGCACGATGCCGGCCATGATTGCGGGCGATGGCGTGCGCGGCCGATACACCGCCAGCAGCACCGCCGGCGCCAGCTGTGACAAGGCAGTGAATGACATCAGGCCGAAATCGCTGAGTGCTTCGGTGCCGCTCATCGCACGGCTGTACAGCCACGACATCAGGAACACGGCAAGGATGCCTGCGCGGCGGAATGCCAGCACGCGCGGGCGCAGGTCGGCACCGGCGTCGCCGCCGCCATTTACCCCGGCCAGCAGATGCGAGCCAAAGCCGTGGTTGCCGAGCATGATCGACAAAGTCAGTCCCGATAGGATCATCATGCCGGTGGCCGCGCTCAGGCTGCCCAGATAGGCGAGCAGCGCCAGCAGGTGGTGGCCGCGTTCCTGCGGCAAGGCCAGTACATACAGATCAGGTGATACCGAGGCCCCGAGCTGCGCGGCACCGGACAACGCCATCGGCACCGAGGGCAGACCGATCAACAGCAGGTAGAGCGGGAACAACCAGCGAGCGGTCTTCAGGTCGGAGGGTTGGCGCAGCTCGACCACGCCGACATGGAACTGATGGGGCAGGGTGAACGCGGCCATCGCGCCCAGGGCGACCATGGTCAGGAAGTCGGGAATTGCTGCCGGTGGCGGCAGATGCGCCATCTTTTCCAGCAGCGGCGTGCCCGCGCGATGCACCGAGATTGCCGCATACAGGCCAATCGCGAGCAACGCTGCGAGCTTGAGCAGCGATTCCAGCCCCAGCGCCACCACGATGCCGCGGTTGTGCTCGGTGGCCGAGGCCTTGCGTGCGCCGAACAGCATGGTGAACGCCGCCATCGTCAGCGCGAACCAGAACGACATGTCCAGCTGCCAGCCGCTGGCAGCGAACTGGTCACCGAGTAGCCTGCTCAGGCCTTGGCTTACCGCTTTGAGTTGCAGCGCGATGTAGGGAATGATGCCGAACAGCGCAACCAGAGTGATGGTCACGCCCAGCCCCTGATCGGTGCGCAGCCGCGCGACCACCAGGTCGGCGATGGTGGCGCTGTTGTGTTGTTTGGCCAGCCGGCCCAGCCGTGCCAGGAATGGCAGACCCAAGGCGAAGATCAGTGCCATGCCGATCAAGGTCGGCGGAATCGGGAAGCCCCATTGCACGCCCTGCGAGGCGGCCCCGTAGTACGTCCAGGCGGTGCAGTGCACGCCCAAAGACAAGGCGTAGATGGCAGGCCAGATCCTGCCGAGACGGTGGCCTTGGCGCTCACCCCATAGGGCGACGCCGAACAGCAGCACGGTCCACGCGATGCAGGCGAACAGGACGATGGAGGGCGTCAACATCGCTCCAGTGTAGAGAGAACCGTGGCCGGCGTGCTGGCTGCCGGCCACTCGCTGTGGGCCAGGTCGAGGCTAGGGGGCGATCACGATCAGCGACAGCTGCTCGGCGACCAGTGCCACCTCGCCGCCGGGCAGCAGCTCCACGCTCTTGTGTTGGGTAAGCAGCCATTGCCCGGGCTGGCGGGATTCCAGTGACACCAGTCGCGAGCGCACCCGGATCTCCGAGCCGCTGGGCACCGGCGCGAGGAAACGGACCTTGTTCAAGCCGTAGTTCAGCACGTGGGCGATGCCGGGGAAGCTGACGAGGGCGGCCACGTCTTCTTCGACCGTGAGCGAGAGCAGCAGGAAGCCATGGGCGATGGTCTGCCCGCCCGGCAGCTCGTTCTTCGCGCGGACCGGATCGACGTGGATCCAGTTATGGTCGCCGGTGGCCTCGCCGAAGGTGTCGATGCGTGACTGCGATACGCGCGTGCTCACGCCGAGGCGCTCGTTTTCCGCCCATTGCTGCAGGGCCTGCAAGGCAGCTGGAATTTCCTGCGGCGCGTTGGTGGCGCTCATCGCACGCGCTCCAGCAGTGCAAGGATCGCATCGCGCGCCTCGGGTTCGGACAGGGTTGGCGCATGGCCAACATCGGGTACTTCGACCAGGCTTGCCGATGGCGAGCTTGCAGCCATCTGCCTTGCTACGTCCGCGGGAAGGATGTCCGACAACGCGCCACGTACCACCAGCACCGGGACGCGCGCAGTCAGTCCACGCACCGCGCGCCACAGCACCGGGCGCAACAGCCACAGCACCCACGGCCGGGTGGTGCGGATGATCGCCGGGTCATAGTCCAGCTCCAGCAAGCCATCGTCGCGTTGGCGGAAACTGCGTGAGGCCATTGCCCGCCAGTCGTCGGTGGTGAAGCGCGGGAAAGCGGCCTTGCCGATCGATTCGGCGTAGGCGGTTGCCTGCTCCAGATCCATCGGTGGCAAGGGCTTGCCGGCGTACTTGCCGATCCGTGCCAAGGCTTCGCGTGGCACCTTGGGGCCGGCGTCGTTGAGCACCGCTGCTGCGATCAGCTCCGGTGCGCGCGAGGCCAGGGTGATGGTGACCAGCACGCCCAGCGAGGTGCCGATGAACACCGCCTTGGCAATGTTCTGCGAACGCAGCAGCGCCACCATGTCGTCGGCGTAGGCGCGCGGGTTATAGCTGGTCGGGTCGGGTGCACGTGCCGAACCCGCACGACCGCGCAGATCGACCGCGAGCACGCGCCAGCCGACCGAGGTCAGTGTTTCGGCTAGTGCATCGAAGTCAGCGGCATTGCGGGTCAGGCCGGGAATGCAGACCACCGTGCCGCGGGGCGATTGCCCAGCGGCCGGTGCATGGTCGCGCGCGTGCAGGCGCAGGCCATCGTTGCTGTTCCAGTACAGGTCATCGTAAGACTGCGACATGCAGGTGTTTCCTAGAAATCGTAGCGGACGCTGAGACTGTACTGGCGCGGCGGGCCATAGAAACCAATAAGGGTGCCGACCGCCGGGATGTTGTAGCCGGTGGTGCGGTATTCCTTGTCGGCCAGGTTGGTGCCCTGCAGCGAGAAGGTCCAGGCGTCGTTGAGCTTCCAGATCACGCCGGCATTGACCAGACCATAACCGTCCTGACGGATCACCGGGCTCAGGTCGGTGGTCGGCCACACTTCGCTCTGGTAGCTGTAGCCAACGCGGGCGGACAGGTTGCTGCCGTTAGCCAGATCGGTGCGGTACTCCACATTCACTGCACCCGAGTACTTCGGTGCATTGGTGAACTTCATCTTGTCGGCGACGTTGACGCCACGGTCGATGTACTCGTCGTACTTGGTGTCCAGCCAGGCCAGGTTGCCGGAGATCAGCCAGTGCTGGGTGGGCAGGTACTGGTACTCGACTTCCAGACCGTTGACGGTGCCCTTGCCAGCATTGGTGAAGTCACCGAAGAAGGCATCATCGACGCCATCGCCGTTGGTATCGATGCCGGTGAACACCGACAGCTGGATATCCTTGTACTTGTTGTGGAAGGCCGACAGGTTCAGAAACAGTCGCGAGTCGAGGAAGCCCATCTTGCTGCCGATCTCGAAGCTGTCGACGGTCTCGTCATCGAACGGCTCGGCCGAGCGCGGCACCGCCACGGCGTTGGCACGGATGTTGTAGCCCCCTGACTTGAAACCACGCGTAGCCAGGCCATACACCATGATGTCCGGGGTGATCTGGTAGTCCAGCGATACCTTGGGCGATACGTTCTTGAAGTTGGTGGTCTTGTCGAAATCGGCTGCAACCGCGATCGGCCGGGTAAAGGTCGCGTCGGAGTAGAAGCGGTTCAACACGATCGCGCGTTTGTCCTCGTCGGTGTAGCGCGCGCCGACATCGAGCTTGAGCTTGTTGGTCAGGTCGAAGGTCCAGTCCGCGTACAGTGCGATGCTGTCGGTCAGCACTTTGCCGCGGGTATCGCCGAACTGCAGGTTGAAGAAGTTGTTGCGGATCTGTCCGCCCGCTTCGCCGCTGAACTGGTACAGACCAACCACGCCGCGCACCCGTCCACCGGCATCGTAGTTGAACTGCAGCTCGTTGCTGACCTGGTTGTCCTCGTAGAAGCCGCCGACGTCGGCCAGCTTGACCGGCGTGGTGTCGAAATCGATGTTGGAGTGGCTGTCCGACTCACGCTTGGCGACCACATACTTCAGTGCAATGTCATCGTTCGGACGCCAGTTCACCGTTGCCGAGGCGCCCTTGGTCTCGACGCTGTTGAGGTTCTGCATGCCCGAGCGGATGTTGTAGCGGTTATCCATCGGCGGATACATCGGGGTGAACGGGTTGCGCGCCAGCATCTTCGAGCCGCGCATGCCGGACTGGTCATCAATCCAGTCCAGTGCGAACTGCACGTCGAAGTCGTCACCGGCGTAGGCACCCAGGTTCAAGCGCGCCGCATTGATCTGCTTGTCGCTGACCGGCTGGCCGTTGAAGGTGTTTTCGCCGAAACCGTCGCGGTTCATGCTGGCCACCGCGATACGCCCGCGCAGGCCGCTGTCCGCACCGCCCAGCGGGCCGCCGATTGCCGCTTTGGCGTCAAGCTGGTTGTAGTTGCCTGCGGTGATCTGGGCGTAACCCTCGACCTGGGTGGGCAGGCCGCGCGAGATGTACTTGATCGCGCCACCAATGGTGTTCTTGCCGTATAGCGTGCCCTGCGGGCCACGCAGTACTTCGATGCGCGACACGTCGAAAACGTCAAGCAACGCACCCTGCGGACGCGCGATATAGACGTCATCCAGATAGATGCCGACGCCCGGGTCCGCGCCCCAGGTGGGATCGGACTGACCGACGCCGCGGATATATGCGGTGACCGTGCTGCTGGCACCACGCGCCGCATAGATGGTCAGGTTGGGTACCTGCGCGTCGAGATCGGCGATGTCCTGCACGTTCAACTTGTCCAGCGCTTCGGAGGTGAAGGCGGTAACCGCGACCGGCACTTCCTGCAAGGTTTCCTCACGCTTGCGCGCGGTGACGGTGATGCTGTCCAGGTTGGTGGCCGAAGCAGCCTTGCCCGTCGCCGGTGCAGCTGGTTGTGCTTCCTGTGCCAATACCGGCCCGGAGGCCAACAGCGCGCCGATCATCAGGCTCAAACAATTCCGCTTCATTCGGTCCTCCCCAGGCAAGTACGTTGCAGATGGCCGTATGCCACCCTCGGAGCCAAGGCTAGCGACGCGTGTGTGCACCAGCGAGTGGACCTAGGTCCAGTCGGCAGCGGCCATCAGATCAGGATACTGGGCGCCTCATCATTCGGAAGCGCCGTATGTCGTTACTGATCGTACTTGCAGCGTTGGGCTTCCTTATGCTGGTCGCCTACCGCGGTTACAGCGTGATCCTGTTCGCGCCCATCGCCGCGCTTGGCGCGGTGCTGCTGACCGATCCCTCGCTGGTGGCGCCGATGTTCACCGGCTTGTTCATGGACAAGATGGTGGGCTTCCTGAAGCTGTACTTCCCGGTGTTCCTGCTGGGCGCGGTGTTCGGCAAGCTGATCGAGCTCTCCGGCTTTTCCAAATCGATTGTTGGCGCGGCGATCCGCATGTTCGGGCCGCAGCGGGCAATGTTGTCGATCGTGCTGGTGTCTGGCCTGCTCACTTACGGTGGCGTGTCGTTGTTCGTGGTGGTGTTTGCGGTCTATCCGTTTGCCGCCGAAATGTTCCGCCAGAGCAATATCCCCAAGCGGTTGATTCCGGCGACACTGGCAGTGGGCGGCTTCAGCTTCACCATGGATGCGCTGCCGGGTACTCCGCAGATCCAGAACATCATCCCGACCACCTTCTTCGGCACCGACACTTGGGCCGCGCCGGTACTGGGCGTTCTCGGCAGCATCTTCGTGCTGGCGGTGGGCATGGCCTATCTGGAATGGCGCCGCCGCGTTGCCGTGCGCAACGGCGAGGGCTATGGCGATCCGGCGACGTTGGTCAATGAGCCGACGCCGTTCACCGGTACCAACCTGGCGCATGCGGGCATCGCGGTGTTGCCATTGCTGCTGGTGTTCGTATCAAACAAGCTGTTCACCCTTGGCATCCCGCATTGGTACGGCGCCGAGCACAGCTTCGTGCCGTCCATCCTCGGCAAGTCCGCGCCAGTGGTGCAGGAAGTCCCGAAAATCGCCGCGATCTGGGCGGTGGAGGGCGCACTGCTGGTCGGCATCCTGTCGGTGATGCTGCTGGCCTGGCGCCCGGTCGTCACTCAATTTGCCGATGGCACCAAGACTGCAATCAGCGGCGCGTTGCTGGCGGCGATGAACACTGCCTCGGAATATGGCTTTGGTGCGGTGATCGCTGCGCTGCCCGGCTTCATGGTGGTGGCCAATGCCCTGGGCTCGATCAAGGACCCGCTGCTGCATGAGGCGGTCACCGTGACCGGCTTGGCTGGCGTCACCGGTTCTGCTTCTGGCGGCATGAGTATCGCCCTGGCGGCGATGTCAGAGACCTTCATCGAGAACGCACAGGCTGCGGGCATTCCGATGGAAGTGCTGCACCGCGTTGCCTCGATGGCCTCCGGCGGCATGGACAGCTTGCCGCACAACGGCGCCGTGATCACCTTGCTGATGGTGACCGGGCTGACCCACCGGCAGGCCTACAAGGACATTTTCGCCGTGACCATCATCAAGACCCTCGCGGTGTTCGTGGTGATCGGCATCTATTACGCCACCGGCTGGGTTTGACAGCGGCGTCGCAACACCCTGGCGGTGGCTGGTCCGCGAGGATTCCCGGTACGACTTCATCCACGACTCACACATGAGGATCTGGCTATGAAATCTGGAATCGCTTCAATCAAAGCTGCTCTATTGCTGCTGTGTACCTGGCTGGCGACAGGCAGTGCGTTTGCGCAAAGCGCTGCAGGCCATTGGGATTTCGGTCTGTATGGCAACCTTTTCGGTAGCCGTGAGTACCAGGTGTGGGTGCCGGCGGGCTATGAGGAAACCAAGCCATTGCCGGTGCTGTTGGTGCTGCACGGCTGCGTCAACGGACCCAACCTGATGGGCGAAGCCTCGGGCTTCAATGATGTCGCCGATGTCGAAGGCTTCATCGTGGTCTATCCGCGCCAGAACGTCACTGCCAATCCCACGCGTTGCTGGAACTGGCAGTTGCCGATCAACCAGGCCCGTGGCAGTGGCGAGGCCTCGATCCTGGCCGGTATCGTCGATGCGGTGAAGGCCGGCTACGCGGTTGATCCGCGCCGTGTCTACGTCACCGGCATATCCGCTGGCGGAGCGATGACCTCGATCATGCTGGCCTGCTATTCGGACGTGTTCGCTGCGGGTGCCATCCATTCCGGCGGCATGTACAAGGGCGCGACCACCGTATCCGGCAGTGCTTACGCGCTGTTGGCGGGAAGCATCTATTCGCCGGAGAGCAATGGCAAGCTTGCCTGGCAATGCTCCGGCTCGCCGTCGCCGCGTCCGTTGCCGGTGCTGGTGTTCCACGGCAGCGCCGATGCTACGGTCAACCCGGTGAACGGCCAGCAGGCAGTGCGTCAATTCCTGCAGACCAATGATCTGGCCGATGATGGCGTGGACAATGATTCGGTCAAGTACGTGCCGACCAGCACCGTTGCGGGGCAGGTACCGGGTGGCCGCGCTTATACGGTCAAGAACTACACCTACGGTGGCAAGACTCTGGTTCAGGACTATTTGGTGCATGGCATGGGCCATGCCTGGAGCGGCAGCACTTCAGGCTTGCCGTTCACCGATCCGCAGGGGCCGGACGCGACCCTGATCACCTGGTTGTTCCTGAAAGATCAGCTGCGCTGAGCGCATGCAGCAGCCAGCCGCCGAGCGGTTGGAGTGCTGGGCGCTGATTGAATGGTGTCATCGCCAGCCTGGGAGCAGCCTGCTCCTGCGCTGGCGTTCGCCTTTTGGGGCTTGTCCGCTGGCAATGCCATCGAATTGCAACCTTGTGCGGTGATGATCTGCGCGCCTCATGCCGTGTCATCGGTCCTGTCCGGGCCGGGCGCAATCATCAACTGCCAACCAAGGCCATTCCATGCAGCGTCACCGCACCAACTCTGCAGTTACCCGTGTTATCCATGATTTTCCGCGTCGCTCGCTGCTGGCCCAGGCCTGCGCATTGCTGATCCTGCCGCTGGCCGCGCAGACCGCGCTGGCCCAGGATGCGGCGCCGGCTGAGGCGCGCAGCGCCGCCACGGCGCTGGACACCATCACCGTCACCGCCGAGCGCCGCGAGCAGAACCTGCAGGACGTGCCGGTGTCGGTGGGCGTGGTGCAGGGCGAAGCCCTGCGCAGCTATACCGAAGGTGCCGATGACACCTTGCTGGCGCTGTCCGGCCGCGTCCCCAGCTTCTATGCCGAGACCACCACCGGGCGCATCTTCCCGCGTTTCTACATCCGTGGCCTGGGCAATATCGACTTCTACCTCGGCGCCTCGCAGCCGGTCTCCATCATCCAGGACGACGTGGTGCTGGAGCACGTGGTGCTCAAGTCCAACCCGGTCTACGACGTGGACCAGGTGGAAGTGCTGCGTGGCCCGCAGGGCTCGTTGTTCGGCCGCAACACCACTGCCGGCATCGTCAAGTTCGATACTGCCAAACCCAGCCAGGACCCGAGCGGCCGGGTGAATGTCAGCTACGGCAGCTACAACACCGTCGCCATCGACGGTGGCATGGGCGGCGCGATCAACGACGTGCTGTCCTACCGAGTGTCGACCCTGTACCAGCATCGCGATGACTGGGTGGACAACACCTATCGTGGTCCCAGCGCCGACGGTACCGTGACGCCGAAGAAGGACGCGATGGGCGGCTACGACGACCGCAACCTGCGCCTGCAGCTGCTGTACAAGCCGAATGAACAGTTCTCGCTGCTTGGTTCTGTGCATACCCGCGACTATGAAGGCACCTCCACCCTGTTCCTGCGTAACGCGCTGGTGAAGGGCAGCAACCGCACCGACGTGCCGCGTGACAAGGTCGCCTTCGACGAGGCCGACAACAACCCGCAGGCTTACAAGACCCATGGTGGCTCGCTGAAGGCGACCTATGACTTCGGCAACACCACGCTGACTTCGATCAGCGCCTACGAAACCACCTCTGGCTACAGCCGTGGCGATACCGACGGTGGCGCGGCAGTGAACTACCCGGTCAACGGCGTTCCCAATGGCTACGGTCAATCGATGGGCCAGGTGCGCGATCTGGACCAGTTCACCCAGGAGCTGCGCCTGGCCTCCAATGCGACCGATCCGTGGTCGTGGCAGGTAGGTGCGTTCTACTTCGACGGCCGCGACACCACCGATTTCTATCAGCGCGCCTGGTTCCTGAAGACCGCTGCGCACAACCCGAACAACTGGGTGCGCCTGCGCAATATCAACACTTCCTGGGCAGGCTTCGGTCAGGTGAGCTGGAAGGCGACTGACGCGCTGACCTTGACCGCCGGTGTTCGCGCGACCAAGGACGAGAAGAGCACAAACCTGCTGAAGACGGCCGACACCGCTGCCGGATTGGTGACGTACAAGGGTCGTCACAACGTCGAGATGTCCGATACCCAGCCGAGCTGGGATTTGAGCGCGATGTATGAAATCAGCCCGGAGCTGAGCTTGTACGCACGTGTGGCACGCGGTTTCCGTGGCCCGACCATCCAGGGCCGTTCGGCCGTGTTCAATGCCGACTTCACCACCGCCGATTCGGAAACCATCCTGTCTTGGGAAGCCGGCATCAAGAGCAGCCTGTTCGACAACCGCCTGCGCCTGAACGTCAGCGGCTTCACCTATACCGTCAACGACATCCAGCTCAACGGCAACGATTCCAACGGCAATGGTGTGCTGTTCAATGCCGACAAGGCGCGCGCCTATGGCTTGGAAGCCGACATGGATTGGCGCCCGATCCCGAACCTGTCGCTGACCGCTGGCCTGAGCCTGCTGCACAGCGAGATCCAGGACAAGCGCGTGTATGCGCAGGTCTGCGCACTCAACGGCGTGGTGGTGTGTACGGTCAACGACCCGACCATCAAGATCGGTAGCAACGTCTACGCCCAGATCGACGGCAACCCGCTGCCGAACGCGCCGAAGTACAACTTGAACCTGGCCGCGCGCTACGACATTCCGGTCGGCGATGATGGCGCAGTGTTCTTCGCCACTGATTGGAACAAGCAGGGCGAAACCCAGTTCGTGCTGTACGACAGCAAGGAGTTCTACTCCAAGGGCAACTTCGAAGGCGGCCTGCGCGTTGGCTAT
The DNA here is from genome assembly GCF_056760235.1 of Stenotrophomonas sp. STEN018. Taxonomy (NCBI): domain Bacteria; kingdom Pseudomonadati; phylum Pseudomonadota; class Gammaproteobacteria; order Lysobacterales; family Lysobacteraceae; genus Stenotrophomonas; species Stenotrophomonas sp. STEN018. The sequence continues at coordinate 92,825 of NZ_JBRREK010000004.1, read as the reverse complement.
ACCGGCGGCTACGGTGCCTGGGAAGTGGCGGCATTTGCCCGCAACATCACCAACGAGAAGAACCTCAAGGGTGTGATCGAGAACTACATGGCAGCGGTCTACAACGACCCGCGCATCATTGGTGTCTCGTTCAACTACAACTGGCGTTGATTGCTCAAGCCTAGCTTGAAGCCCCTCTCCCGCTTGCGGGGGAGGGTGCCCCGAAGGGGCGGGTGGGGTGAGCTTTTGACTTTCCGAACGCCGATTCGTGCACCTTCACCATCAACGCGTTCTTGCGTCGGCAGATCGAGCAGTCGCTGGTAGTCAGCTCCGGGAAGTCGGTTTCAATGCGGAAGCTGACAGTGCCGCAATGGCAGCTGCCCCGGTAAGCATGCAGGGGGCGGTGGGACACGCGGATCTCCAGAAAGAAGGCGAGCGACAAGGCCGTGCTTGGATCATACTCAGCCCGTCTCATCGGTAAGGTGGGGAGAGGGTGATGCGTGCATTTCTGCGAGGCTTGCTGGCGGTGGTGCTGGGTTTGATCGCCGGCAGCGCGGTCAATATGGGGCTGATCGTGCTCGGCGGGCAGTTGCTGCCACCACCAGTCGGCATGTATCTCACCACCACTGAAGGCTTGCAGGCGGCGATGCCCTTGCTGGAGCCGCGACATTTTTTGTTTCCCTTCCTCGCCCACGCGCTGGGCACATTGGCTGGTGCGCTGCTGGCAACCTGGATTGCCGGAGGAGTCAGCAAAGTGCCAGCCGTGCTGATCGGCCTGCTGTTCCTGGCAGGCGGCGTCGCCAGCTGTTTCATGCTACCGGCGCCGCGCTGGTTCGAAGTGTTGGACGTGCTGTTGGCCTACATACCATTCGCCTGGTTGGGTTACGCACTAGCAAGGAAGCCGGCTGTGGTTGTGGGAGCGGCGTGAGCCGCGAAGCTGAAAACCCATCCGTAATCGATCCACCTGCAATTGCGGGCAATTGGCTGGCAGATTCTGTACGAGCTTCGCGGCTTACGCCGCTCCTACAGAGCCCACAGGCAACGCCTGCCCGAAACACAGCACATTGCCCGCCGGATCAGTGACGCTGAAATCGCGCATGCCATACGGTCGGTCAGCAATGGCAACGGTGATGACCACGCCTGCGGATTGCAGCTGCGCGTGATAGCTGTCGATTCCATCGATATGCAGGTACAACCGGCTGATACCACCGGGCTTGGCATCGGTGCGGCTGGTGAGCGTCAGCTCGACCTCATCGCGGCATACCGCAGCCAATTCGGCAGGTTCGCCCCATTCCCAAGCCAGGGAAAAACCGAGTTTGTCTAGATAGAAAGCCAGGGTGGCAGGCAGGTCGTCCGTGCCAAGAAAGGGCGATATCGATTGGAAGTGGACTGAGGACATGATGTTGCTCCCGGGGTGAGGCTTCGGCGATAGTGGCACGGCCGATGTACGGGTGGGCTCCCAGCACCGGCGAGCCGATAGGGAAATTACAAATATCAAGGAGACGCTTCGATGCCTTTTCCTGTGATTTTTGCAAGATCGTTCGTGGTGCTGTGCTTGGCGCTACTGTGTGCATGCGCCTCGATTCCGCTGTCTACCGCGCTGCGGCTTTCTTCCCTGGATGAGCGCGCACTGGTCCAACTTGATCCGGTGGGTATCCGGGTCAAGGTAGCGATTCCCCGAGGTAATACCTTGGACCCGGACGCCACGCGTCTGACCCTGCAGCTGCAGCTCCAAGGCGAGGGCCCGCGGGTTGCGACGATGCCACTGAGATTGCTGGGCACCAGTCAGGGCGAGCGTAGCCCCGGCATGCTCAGCAGGAACATCGCTGTTACAACCTACGAGTTGGCACTGAACGCGGAAGGGACCCACCAACTTCGCGATCTGCAGCGCGAGCTACTGCACTCGCGAGGCGATAGGGGCAAGGTCGAGCTCAGCGTCAATACCTCGTTCCCTGAGGTGGCTCCGGGGACGAAGGAGATGATTTTCTGGGTGGACGTAAAGCTGCGCTCGAACGACGCCTATCTCACCTTGTTTGATGGCGCAAAAATCAGGTTCAAGATGGCCGGAAGTTGAGGATGGTTTGCGTTTTCCTGGTGAGCAGTGGCATCTAGATCGTGCGCGGAATCACAGCTTTTGCGTAACTGTCGCGATCGATATCCACGATCTCGACGCTGATCTGAAGTTCCAGTTCTCCGGCGGCAATTGTTGCTTCCAGCATAGCCAGCAGATCGTTGGCTATATCGCGTTTGATCTCGGCAGTGCGACCACTGAGCATTGCCAACCGCGCAGCGACAAAGCCGCGTGGGCCGTCGTTGGTGCCAACCGCAAAGCATTCAAATGGCAGGGCGCGGGATTTGATGTCCGCTTCCTCGAATTGACCGGTGCCAAGCAGCGCGTGATTGACGGCACGCAGCAGTGCGGGGGTGATTGTGGCGCTGAGATTGCTGCTGAATTCGATGGTCAGGTGAGGCATGGTGAGCTCGTTGTCAGGGGGGCGTGGATAGCAGCAGCGCGTTGATGCGCCGGATCATCGCATCAGGGTAGGCGATATGGGTTGGTGTATCGGCGAGTGGTGCACTGGCGTCGGCATTGCGCAGGCCTGCATCAAGCCCGCTCCTGGGCAGATAGATCGGTGCTTCCACCGAGAAGCCATGCTCCGGCAGCTGGCCGTGGATGGCGCGATAGAGCTGGATGGCATCAAGCAGGGTGAGTGCGGGGCCGGGATGCCCGCCGTCGGCGTCGTACCACGGGAGGTCCGGCGCCGCGGCCGAGGCTGCGCGCAGGACGTCCGAGATCGCCACATAGGGAATGCCGGCTTGTTCGGCAGCTGCAGCTTCCTTGGCAACAAGGCGGGTCGAAGCCGCTGGGTGCGACTGGTAGCTACCTAGCAGCAGCACGCGCGCCCCTGCGTCGCCACCGGCTTTGGCGAGTGCCTTTATAGCCGTCCGCGACTTTGCACACGCTGGTTGGTCCGGCAAGCACAGCAGGGCGCCGCCTTGTTCCTGCAGGATCAGAAGCTGCGGATGGTGCTCGCTCAGTGCCCGTTGTACTGATCCATCTGCAACCCGCTGGTCGAGGTGGGCGCCGCCCTTGACGATCATCTGGCTGTGCACTGGGTGACCGTTGGCGCTGCTCAGTGCCGCGTACGTGGCTGGCAGGTTGCCCACGTAGATCAGGCTGTTGCCGACGAACAGAGCTTTTGTCGGCGGCGGCGCGGGTTTGGCCGCGCAGGCGGTGAATACAAACAGCAGTAATAACAGCGAGATCCATCTGCGCATTTCTGGTCCTTTGGTATTGGCTGTTGGCCGAGCGGGTGTGACCCCGGTTACCAGCCAATGGTTCCCGTTCCCAACTCTTTGCGCTGTTGTATTCCGCGTCGATCCGCGGGCAATCAAACAGCGGAGGTTTGAATGGTGGCGGTTCCTTCCTGATGAAGGGGGCCGTCCCAACCCTCGCTGTACTTTGGCAGCGCATCGTCGATATCGAGTACCCGGTAGGCATAGAAAATGTGCAGCGTGGGCTTGTGTTTCGCAGGTAGATCGCCACCATGCGCGTGAGCGATCGAACTGGTGCGGATCACCGCCATATCCAGCCGGTTGCTGCCGTACAGCGTCTGCCCGCAGCTGATGCAGTAGTGCCGCCGCATCTGCAAGTGAGGATGCTGATAGGTGCTCAGCAGGTCAGCGCCTTTGACGACACTCACCGCTTCGCTGGGCCAGGCATTGGCGGACAACACGGGCAGTCCGTAGAACTGCTGGCATGCGCGGCAATGACAGTAGGCGCGAGCAGCAGGTGCGCCTTCCACGCGTATGCTGATCTGGCCACAATCACAATGAATATCGAAGGTTTGCGTGTTCTGCACCGGGAATTCCTTTCAGTGATTTACCAATCAATGCTGCCGCGGATTACCGTCTGCACCTGACCGCCGGCCCAGACGTCGCCGTGCTCGTCGATGCGTAGTTCCAGCAAAGCATCGTGGCCGACTTCGCGGCCCTGGCTGGCGGTGTAGCGCTTGTCGCTGCCGGGCAGGGCGTTACGCTCGTCCAGCCATGCAGCCAGCACCGCATTGGCGGCGCCGGAGGCGGCATCTTCAAAGCGGCGGCCATTGCCGACGAAAGCTCGCACCACCAATTGGTAGCCGTCGCCAGCGGCGCGCGCGTAGGCGAATACGCCCATCGCGCCAGTGTCTTCTGCGAGCTTGGCGATCGCATCCCAATCCGGGCTCAGCGCACGCAGGGCGGCTTCACTGGCTACTTCGACAAGCCACCAGCGGCGGCCACCATCCATCAAGGCAGGTGGCAGGCTGCCAAGCGGCCAGTCGGCGATGGCCGGCTGCAGGCGTGGATCGTCTGCAGTGACGATCTCGGCCACCGAAGCGCGCGGGGTGCGAATGGCGATAGTGCGGATGCCGCGGTGCTCGCTGATCTGCAGCGGCAGCTGGCCGGCGATGCCGTCCTGTACCAACTGCCCGTCAATCGCCGCCGCTAGGCCGCTTTCAAGCACTGCATGCGCACTGCCGACACTGGGGTGGCCGGCGAATGGCACCTCTTTCTGCGGGGCGAACATGCGAATGCCGTAGCTGGTGCCGGGCTTGGTCGGGGCGAAGATGAAGGTGGTTTCGGGCAGGCGGGTCCAGCGGGCGATGGCCTGCATGGCGGCATCGTCCAGGCCATCGGCATCGAGGACCACGGCCAATGGGTTGCCGGTGCCGGGGCGGGGGGCGAAGACATCGAGTTGCAGGAAGCGGCGGGTGGTCATGGGAGAGTCCGGATGCTGTGAGGCTGTTGCTGTTGCTGTTGCTGCGGCTTTTGCTGTTGCTGCGGCTGTTGCCGTTGCTTTGGCAGTTGGCTTTGGCTTTGGCTTTGGCTTTATCCCCTCTCCCGCAAGCGGGAGAAGGGAACAGCCGGCATGGCTTGCGCTGTCACCACTCAATCTGTCCAGCAATAACCTGCTGCACCTCACCACCAATCCAGATATTGGATTCCGCATCCACTTCGACCCGCACCTCGCCATTGCGACCGAGCTCGCGACCCTGGCTGGCCAGGTATTGCTGGAAGGGTTTGATCCGCCCCTGCGCAAGCAACTGCGCGGCGACCAGTGCATTGGCACTGCCGGTTACCGGGTCTTCGTTGACACCCACGCCTGGAGCGAAGGCGCGCACCACGTACTGGTAGCCCACATCCGGCCGATCTGCAGGCGCATACACCGCCAGCTTGCCGCGGCCCGGCATGGCGGCAATTGCCGCCAGCTCCGGCTTGTAGCGGCGCAGGGCGGCCTCGCTGCCGGCTTCCAGCAACCACCAGTCCGGGCCGTTGTTCCAAAGTTCCGGGCTGTGGTCTGGTTTGGCCAGCGCTGCCAGCCCTTCGGGCAATGCTGGCAAGTCGATCTCGCGACGCTCAGCCTGCGGGCTGCGCACATGGATCTGACGGAACCAGCGACCGCCCTGTACCCGCACTGGCAGCAGACCGGCTTTGCATTGCTGGATCAGCTGGCCGTTGTCGTCCGGCGTGGCCAGGCCGAGCTCCACTGCGGCCCAGGCTGCGCCCACGCTGGGGTGCCCGGCGAAGGGCAACTCACCCTTGGGGGTGAAAATACGGATGTGGTAACTGGCACCTTCATCCGGCGGCAGGAAGAAAATGGTCTCGGACAGGTTCAGCCAGGCGGCGATGGCCTGCAGAGCGGCGTCATCCAGCCCCTCGCTGTCGACGATGACACCCAACGGGTTGCCGGTGCCGGGGCGGGCGGCGAACACATCCAACTGCAGATAGCGGCGAACAGACATTACGAATCGGTTCCGAGCGACGGCTGGGCAGCTTACCAGTGCACCTGTCCGGCGATAACCGGCTGCACCTGTCCACCGATCCAGACCGTGCCTTGCGCGTCGATTGAAATGTGTACGCGGCCATCGCGCCCGACTTCACGGCCCTGGCTGACCACGTAGCTGCCATCTGCTCCCGGCAATTGCCCGCGCTGCTGCAACCACGCGGCGATCAGCGCGTTGGCGCTGCCGGTGACTGGATCCTCGGGCACGTCGGCGGCGTCGGCCGGGCAGAATGCCCGGGTCACCAGAGCGTGGTCGGTACCGGCTTCGGCAGCGAATACCGCGACGCCAGTCGCGCCGGTGGCATTGCTCCAGTCGCGGATTGCGGGCATGTCTGGAACCAGTGCGCGCACGCTGGCGGCATCGCGGGCCGGTAGCAGCCACCAGCGAGGGCCGTTGTCCCAGAGCTCGGGGACGCAGCCGGGGACGAGCAATGCCTGCAATTGTTCAGGTACAGCACCCGGCGCGGTTGGATGCTGTTTGGCCGGTGGGCTGGCCAACAAAATGGTGGGAGCGTCTTCCGGTCCGCTTACCTGCACCGGCAGCAGACCGGCAGCGCATTGCTGCACCAGCCGGCCATCTTGTGGTGGCGCCAGCCCTGAGGTGACCGCCGCCCAGGCCGCGCCGACGCTGGGATGGCCGGCAAAGGGGAGTTCGCCGCTTGGGGTGAAGATGCGGATGCGGTAGCTGGCGCCCTCGTCCGGTGGCAGGAAGAAGATGGTCTCGGACAGGTTCAGCCAGGCCGCGAGGGCCTGCATGGTGGCGGTGTCCAACCCCTCGCTGTCGAGGATGACGCCTAGCGGGTTGCCGCTGCCGGGGCGGGCGGCGAAGACGTCCAGTTGCAGGTAGCGACGTGGGGGCATGGGTTTTGGGGTGGAGCAGGGCAGGTCAGCTTAGGCATGACCATGCGGAATGTCGCCATTCCCAATCGCCAATCCGTCCCCCATTCACCCAAAGATGACCCGGATCGTTGCAAATGCTACTTTCTCCATCCCGGGAGGAGAGGCCGGGCGGCGATGGTATCGCTGGTAACTCAGCCGTCCCGGCACAGCGGCCTTGGCATAGAATCGGGGGTTCCGCCCGCATTGCCGGGTCTTTCTCCCACTAGTGAATCCTCAAAGCCAATGTCTGCTTCCCCAATTGCTGATCGCTGGATCGTCCTGAAGTTCGGTGGCACCTCGGTGTCGCGTCGTCATCGCTGGAACACGATCGGTCAGTTGGCGAAAAAACGTGCGGACGAGACTGGCGGCAGGGTGCTGGTGGTGGTGTCGGCCTTGTCCGGCGTCACCAATGAATTGACCGCGATTGCCGATGGCGCCGCCGACAGCCGCGAGCGCGTAGCCGCGCTGGTCACCCGCCACAATGAATTCCTCGCCGAGCTGGAGCTGGGCAGCGAAGTGCTGGCTGAACGCCTGGCCGCGCTGCAGGCGCTGCTGGACGATCCGCGCGCGGCCAGCCGTCCGCTGGACTGGCAGGCCGAAGTACTGGGCCAGGGCGAACTGCTGTCCTCCAGCGTCGGTGCCGCCTACCTGCGCAGCACCGGCCTCGATTTTGGCTGGATGGACGCGCGCGAATGGCTGAACGCCCTGCCGCCAGCACCCAACCAGACCGAGTGGTCGCAGCGGCTGTCGGTGAACTGCCAGTGGCAGGGTGGCGGCGACTTCAAGCAGCGCTTCTCCGCGCAGCCCACCCGCATGCTGATCAGCCAGGGCTTCATCGCCCGTCACGGCGACGGTGGCACCGCCATCCTCGGCCGCGGTGGCTCGGATACCTCGGCCGCCTATTTCGGCGCGCTGCTCGGCGCCAGCCGCGTTGAGATCTGGACCGACGTGCCGGGCATGTTCAGCGCCAACCCCAAGGACGTGCCCGACGCGCGCCTGCTGACCCGCCTGGACTATTACGAAGCACAGGAAATCGCGACGACTGGCGCCAAGGTGCTGCACCCGCGCTCGATCAAGCCTTGCCGCGATGCCGGCGTGCCGATGGCCATCCTCGATACCGAGCGCCCGCACATGCCGGGTACCAGCATCGACGGTGCCGCCGAGCCGGTGCCGGGCGTCAAGGCGATCAGTCGCCGTAACGGCATTGTGCTGATCTCGATGGAAGGCATCGGCATGTGGCAGCAGGTCGGCTTCCTGTCCGACGTGTTCAACCTGTTCAAGAAGCATGGCCTGTCGGTGGACCTGATCGGTTCGGCCGAAACCAACGTCACCGTGTCGCTGGACCCGTCCGAAAACCTGGTCAATACCGATGTGTTGGCGGCGCTGTCGGCCGACCTGTCGCAGATCTGCAAGGTCAAGGTGATCGTGCCGTGTGCGGCGATCACCCTGGTCGGCCGTGGCATGCGCTCGCTGCTGTACAAGCTCTCCGACGTGTGGGCCACGTTCGGCAAGGAGCGCGTGCACATGATTTCGCAGTCCTCCAATGACTTGAACCTGACCTTCGTGATCGACGAGGCAGATGCGGATGGGCTGCTGCCTATCCTGCACGCCGAGCTGATCGACAGCGGCGCGATGCCGGTTTACGAAGAGCAGGTATTCGGCCCGCGTTGGCGCGAAATCATCGGCAGCATCCGTCCGCGGCAGACGCCGTGGTGGCAGGCCCCGTCCAAGCAGAAGAAGCTGCTGGAGCTGGCCGCTCAGGGTACGCCGGCCTATATCTACGATCTGGACAAGGTGCGCGAGCGCGCCCGCCAGTTGAAGGCGATCCCGGCGATCGATCGCCGTTTCTACGCGATCAAGGCCAACTCGCATCCGGAAATCCTGCGCACCCTCGCGGCTGAAGGTTTCGGTCTGGAATGCGTATCGCAGGGCGAAGTGGAGCTGGTGTTCGCCTCGGTGCCGGGCATCACCCCGGAGCGGGTGCTGTTCACCCCGAGCTTCGCGCCGATCACTGAGTATCAAGCGGTGCTGGCGCTGGGCGTCAATGTCACCGTCGATAGCGTCGAGCTGCTGAAGCATTGGCCGGAAGTGTTCCGCGGCCGCTCCTTGTGGCTGCGTATCGACCTGGGTCACGGCGATGGTCACCACAAGAAGGTGAACACCGGCGGCAAGGATTCCAAGTTCGGCCTGTCCGCGCTGCGCGTGGATGAGTTCATCGCCACCGCGCGTGCGCTGGATATCCGCATCACCGGTGTGCACGCGCACCTGGGCAGCGGCATCGAGAACAGCGGCCACTGGAAGCAGATGGTCGATGAAATGGCCGGTTTCGCGCGCCGCATCGGCAGCGTCGAAATTCTCGATATCGGCGGTGGCTTGCCGGTGCCGTACAGCGATGACGACGAGCCCTTCGATCTGGACGCCTGGGCCGCTGGCCTGGCCGACATCAAGGCGGTGCACCCGGCCTTCCAGCTGGCGATCGAGCCGGGCCGCTTCATGGTGGCCGAATCCGGCGTGCTGCTGACCCATGCCACCCAGGTGGTGGAGAAGGACGGCGTGCGTCGCGTAGGCCTGGATGCCGGCATGAACGCCTTGCTGCGCCCGGCGCTGTACGACGCCTGGCATGACATCGCCAACCTGTCGCGCCTCGACGCCGAGCGCGATGTTGATTTCAGCGTGGTCGGCCCGATCTGCGAATCCAGCGATGTGTTCGCCGAGCGGGTGAAGCTGCCTGCGGCAACCGCACCGGGCGATGTGATGGTCATTGCCGATGCTGGTGCCTATGGTTTCAGTATGGCCAGTACCTATAACCAACGCGCCTTGCCGCGCGAGGACGTCATTGATGCGTGATGACGTTCCTACTCCGCACAACCCTTTTTCGTCCCGCCGCGCCAAAGCGCGAAAACGGTTCGTTTGATTTCCGGATACGCCATGACAGCTTTTGATAAAGACCAGGTTTCCCGTTTCCGCTTCGTCCGCTGCGATTTCGCCGCGGACACCGGTGTGGCGCGGCTGGTATACGCCTTCGACGACGGTCCGGAGTTGACCGAGACCGTCACCGTGCCGGGCGCGCCGTTCCAGCTGGACGACGAACGCGCGGCCGCGGTGCAACGCGCCCTGCAGCTGCTGCACCTGATTGCAGGTGTCAGCTACTACAAGGCAGCGGTGCCGGCGCAGGTAAGCATCGACAGCTATGCCATCGACGCGGCCACCGCCGAGTTGGTGGAAACGGTGTACTTCAACGGTCTGGGCGAATTCGCCTACCGCAACGGCTTGAACCTGCGCGACCGGTTCAAGCTCCCCGCTAATCTCCCCTCTCCCGCAAGCGGGGCGAGTCGAGCTGATGGCGAACCACTGGTTCGCAGCTCAACGAGCGCCCTTGCGTCAGCGCAAGGGCCGGGGCGCGGAGCGGGGGCTGGGGGTGAGGGCAGCTTCGCTCCAAATCTCAATCTGGCCCACCACGCACTCGTAGCCATAGGCGGCGGCAAAGACTCCCTGGTCAGCATCGAAGCCCTGCGCAACGCCGGCGTTGCCGAAACCGTCACCTGGATCGGCGGCTCGCAGCTGATCCGTGCCTGCGCCGAGCGTACCGGCCTGCCGACCCTCAACATCGGCCGCACGCTGGCACCGGAGTTGTTTGAGCTCAACCGCCAGGGCGCGTGGAACGGCCATATCCCGGTCACCGCGGTGAACTCGGCGATCATGGTGCTGGCTGCGGTGGTGCAGGGCGTCGATCAAGTCGTGTTCTCCAACGAGCGCTCGGCCAGCTACGGCAGTCAGATCGCCGGTACCGGTGAAGTGAACCACCAGTGGTCCAAGGGCTGGGCGTTCGAGAAGGCGTTCGGCGAATACGTGCAGCAGTACATTGCCGCCGACCTGAACTACTACTCGTTGCTGCGTCCGCTGTCGGAGCTGGCGGTTGCCCGTCAGTTCGCCAAGACCGATTTCTACGACGCGCATTTCTCCAGCTGCAACCGCAACTTCCACATCCTCGGCGAGCGTCCGGTGAACCGTTGGTGCGGCGTCTGCCCGAAGTGCCACTTCGTGTTCCTGGCGCTGGCCCCGTTCATGCCGAAGATCCGTCTCGTGCGCATCTTCGGTCGCAACCTGCTGGACGATATGGAACAGGCTGGCGGCTATGACGCGCTGCTGGAATTTCAGGACCACAAACCGTTCGAATGCGTGGGCGAGGGCAAGGAGTCGCGCGCTGCAATGGCGACCTTGGCATCGCGTCCGGATTGGAAGGAGGACGTGCTGGTCAAGCGCTTCGCCAACCTGATCCAGCCGACCCTGTCGGCAGACGAACTGCAGATTGAACCGCTGCTGGTATTTGATGGCAAGCACCGCATCCCGGCAGCACTGTGGGAGCGTCTGCGTGCGAATTTCGCAGCTTGAAGGCAAACGCGTCGCGCTGTGGGGTTGGGGGCGTGAGGGCCGCGCGGCCTATCACGCGCTGCGTGATCGGGAATGGGGAATCGTCAGTGGTGATTCGCAGGAGCTGTTTCCTGCGCGTTTGACGGTGCTTTGTTCTGCTGCTGAAGCAGAGGAAATTCTGGCGCTTGGCGATGCGCACCTGCGTGTTGATACCGAGCTCAGCGGTGAGCTGCTGGCTTCGTTCGACGTAGTGATCAAGTCGCCGGGCATCAGTCCGTACAAGCCCGAGGCGCAGCATGCATTGGCCCAGGGCACGCAGTTCATTGGCGGCACCTCCCTGTGGTTCAGCGAGCACGCCGATGCCGATGGCGCGCTGCCGAACACGGTCTGCGTGACCGGCACCAAGGGCAAGAGCACCACCACCTCGCTGCTGGCGCATCTGCTGCGCGCGGCCGGGCATCGCACCGGTTTGATCGGCAATATCGGTCTGCCGCTGTTGGAGGCATTGGACCCGCAGCCTGCACCGGACTACTGGGCGGTCGAACTGTCCAGCTACCAGACCGGCGAAGTCGCCCGTAGTGGCACACGGCCGGATGTCGCCATCGTGTTGAACATCTTTCCGGAACACCTGGATTGGCATGGCAGCGAGCAGCGTTACATCGACGACAAGCTGTCGCTGGTGACTGGTGGCCATCCGCGCGTCGCCGTACTCAATGCAGCAGACGAGCATCTGCGCGCGCTGCAGCTGCCGCATAGCCAGATCATCTGGTTCAACCAGCCTGAAGGCTGGCATATGGTTGGTGAAGTCGTGCATCGCGGTACGCAGGCTGTGTTCGATACCTCGAACACACCGCTGCCGGGTCGCCATAATCGCGGCAATCTGTGTGCGGTGTTGGCTGCCTTGGAAGCGTTGGGGCTGGATGCAGTGGCCTTGGCGCCTGCGGTGCAGAGTTTCCGGCCCTTGCCGAATCGCCTGCAGTTGCTCGGCGAACGTGATGGCTTGCGCTGGGTGAACGACTCGATCAGCACCACGCCGCATGCATCGCTTGCGGCATTGGATTGTTTTGCTGGGCAGCGCATTGCCTTGCTGGTCGGCGGACATGATCGCGGCGTGGATTGGCAGGATTTCGCCGAGCACATGCGCGACAACGCGCCGGTCGAGATCGTGACCATGGGCAACAACGGTCCACGCATCAATACGCTGCTCGCCCCGCTCGCCGAGGCTGGCGGCTTTGGCCTGCACGCCGCGACCGATCTGCCGCATGCGGTGGAACTGGCGCGTGCCGCGCTGGGTGAGCAGGGTGGGGTAGTGCTGTTGTCGCCGGGCGCGCCAAGCTTTGGTGCCTACAAGGATTATGTTGCGCGTGGTCGGCACTTCGCTGAACTGGCCGGGTTTGATCCGGACAGCATCAGCGCGATTCCGGGTATCGGCATCCTCTAAGGCATTGGCCGAGGCCGCAATGGCGCTGACTGTCAGTCGGCGCCACCAAGTGCATTATTGGGATGTAATCAACCGGCAGCGGTTGGTATCAGTAGATCATTCTTCTTGCTCGGTGAAGGCATAATCGCCGTCGATCAGCTGCTGCAGGTAGGCGTCGAAGCTGGGTGCGATCACCGCATAGCTGTCCGGGTCATGCAGGTAGCGCACGACCTGGCCGCTGACGCCTCCGTCAGCAGGATCGAAATCCAAGTACAGCATCGACGTGCCGCCATTGTTCACGCAGTGCGAGAAGCACAGACGCTTGCTCATTGGTACGTCGGCATCGATGCCGGCGCCGAGAATCTCCGGCTCATCGTCCAGCCAGTCTTCGTAGATGGAACGGATGCTGTCGTCCCATTGCGCACTGTCCTCGAAGATCTGCTGCACCGACCGCAGGTAGTAGGGATAGCGGCCGTCGCCGACGTCGGAGCCAAGCATCAGCACATTGACCTGACCCTGCGGGTAGGTCCGATAGTGGCTGCCATCCACGTGTCCCAGCAGTTCCAGCAGGCTTGCTGGCACGTGTGGCCATTGCAGCTGCAGACGCTGGAGATCCGCGTGGCTGGCACCTTCAATCAACGACCATGACGGGGCATCGTCTGCCGGCAGGCGCGGTGCAAGGCCGGAAAGGAAGGTATCGACAAGGCTCATATGCAGATGGATGCGTGGGGGATGCATATCCAAGCACACCTGCGTAACGCCGCCAATGCACAATGCGCCTCGGGAGGCACGTTATGGATGTGATTCCCTCCGACCTCTTCTCAGGAGCGCAGGCATGAACAAGTGGCGATGGGCTGCAGTGACGATGTTGGGACTGGCGGCGACGCCTGCATGGGCTGCAATGAAGACGCAGCCGCTGGAGTGGCAGCACGACGGCACCACCTTCAGTGGCGTGCTGGTCTACGACGATGACGGCGATGCGCGCCGACCTGGCGTGGTGATGGTGCCGAACTGGCGCGGCGTCAATGCCTCGGCGATTGCCAAGGCCGAGCAGATTGCCGGCGATGACTATGTGGTGCTGGTTGCCGATGTCTACGGCAAGAACGTGCGTCCCAAGGACAATGATGCGGCCGCTGCTGCTTCCAAGCCCTTGCGTGAGGACAGGAGCCTGTTACGCGCCCGCGCAGCTGCGGCGCTGGATGCCTTGAAGGCGCAGGCGGGCAAAGTGCCGCTGGACACCCGGCACATCGCCGCTGTGGGCTTCTGCTTCGGTGGCACCACCGTGCTGGAAATGGCCCGCGCCGGCATGCCTTTGGCGGGTGTGGTGAGCCTGCACGGTGGCTTGTCGACCCTAACCCCAGCGGTGGCCGGAAGTGGGCGAGTGCCGATTCTGGTGCTCAACGGCGCAGCTGATCGCGGCGTCACTGCCGAGGACATCGCCAACTTCGGCACTGAAATGGACACCGCCAAGGCCGACTGGCAGTTCGTCAATTTCAGCGGCGCGGTGCATTGCTTCGCCGAGTCCGACGCCAACAGCCCACCGGGTTGCCTCTACGACCCACGCGCCGCCAAGCGCGCCTGGAAGATGATGGACAACTTCCTGGAAGAGCGTCTGGGCGACTAGCATTCGGTAGTGCCGAGCCATGCTCGGCAGAGGCCTCACCAGCAATGCCAACGGTGTAGTGCCGAGCCATGCTCGGCAGGGGCTTCACCAGCAATGCATTGAGTTGTGGAGGCGGTACAAGCCTCAAAGCTGCAGCCAGACCAGAAGCGGTGAAGCTACCCCTCCCCAACCCTCCCCTTGCCTGCGGCAAAGGGAGGGAGCGTAATGCCGAGCCATGCTCGGCAGGGGCTTCACAAGCTATGCATTGAGTTGTGGAAGCGGCATAAGCCTCAACGCCGCAGCCAGACCAGAAGCGGTGAAGCTACCCCTCCCCAACCCTCCACTTGCCTGCGGCAAAGGGAGGGAGCGTAGTGTCGAGCCATGCTCGGCAGTGGCCTTACCAGCAATCCATCAGGTTTGTGGGAGCGGCATAAGCCGCGAAGCTGACCATCTGTCAGATCGCGGCAACTGCTGTCCGCACGGGATGCGGCAATGGTGGTCCTTGTTCGGCGGGGCCGGGAACAACTGTGGCTTCGCGGCTCACGCCGCTCCTACAAAAGAGCGTGACTCCGCGCTGCCGCGATCGCTCCGCTGATCGCAGCCCGCGCCTGCGGGCTGTTACGCCAGCAACTGCTGCCCAGCATGGCCGAGGCCTGGCTGACGACATCGCCGGCTTCGGCTTCGGCCAGCTGTGCCAGGGAATGAAACCCCATCTGCTCCAGCCGGGCCACCACGGTGGCACCCACGCCTTTCACCGCCAACAGCACGGCGCGTTCGTCCTCGTTGAACTGCTGCAGGTTGCTCATCGCAATCAGTGGCTGCGTTCGATGGCGTAACGGGCCAGACCGCGCAGGGCGGCCACGGCTTCGGTTTCCGGCAGGCCGTCCAAGGCCTGTTCGGCCGCGTTGGCATATTCAACGGCACGCTTGCGGCTGTATTCCAGACCGCCAGTGGCATGGATGGCTGCCAATACTTCCGGCATGGCGCTGGCATCGCCGTCCTGCACGATCTCGCGCAGGCGATTACGGACCACCTCGTCCGAATGCGCCATCGCATGTATCAGCGGCAGGGTGGCCTTGCCTTCGGCCAGATCGTCGCCCAGGTTCTTGCCCAGCTCGTCGGCATTGGCCGAGTAATCCAGCACATCGTCGGCGATCTGGAAGGCATAGCCCAGGTGCATGCCGTAGTCGTAGAGCTTCTGTTGCACGACTTCGTCGGCACCGGTAGCCAGCGCGCCCAGGCGGGTGCCGGCGGCGAACAGCACTGCGGTCTTGCGCTCGATCACCCGCAGGTAGGCGGCTTCGTCGGTGTCCGGGTTATGCACGTGCAGCAGCTGCAGCACTTCGCCTTCGGCGATGCGGTTGGTGGTGTCGGCCAGGATCTGCATCACCGCCATGCGCTCCAGCTCGACCATCAGCTGGAAGCTGCGCGAGTACAGGAAGTCACCGACCAGTACGCTGGGGGCATTGCCCCACAAAGCATTGGCGGTGCTGCGGCCACGGCGCAGGTCGGATTCGTCGACCACATCGTCGTGCAGCAGGGTGGAGGTGTGGATGAACTCGATGATCGCCGCCAACTGGTGGTGCTCGGGGCCAGCGCCGCCGACCGCATGGCCGGCCAACATCACCAGCATCGGCCGCAGGCGCTTGCCGCCGGCAGAAACGATGTGGTCGGCGATCTGGTTGATCAGCACCACGTCCGAGGACAGGCGGCGACGGATCAGGGCATCGACGGCAGCCATGTCCGCTGCGGCAAGGGTCTGGATGGCAGGCAGGCCCAGCGCGGGGCGGATATGTTCAGCGATGCTCATAGGAAGACTTCAGGGGGTACCGGGGGATTATAGGCGGAGTCGGCCGGGGCGGCCCGTCGTGGCCAAAAACCGAACAAAACCGGGCCTTTGCACAGTGAATACGTATGCAAGCAACACCGCCGGCAAAGCGCCGACGCTAAGCTGGCCGGCATACATTTCGCGGCCCTGAAACAGGGGCTCTGAAGCCCGTAGGGGGGCGTTCGATGTCCAAGACTCCATGGTGGCGCGGTGCCGTCATCTACCAGATTTACCCGCGCAGCTATCTGGACACCAATGGTGACGGCGTCGGCGACCTGCCGGGCATCATCGATCGGCTGGATTATGTAGCCTCGCTCGGCGTGGACGCGATCTGGGTGTCGCCGTTCTTCAAGTCGCCAATGGCTGATTTTGGCTACGACATTGCTGATTACCGGGATGTGGATCCGCTGTTCGGCAACCTCGCTGATTTCGACCGCTTGCTGGCCAAGGCGCATGCGCTGGGCCTGAAGGTGATGATCGACCAGGTGTTCAGCCATACCTCGGTGGACCATGCCTGGTTCAAGGAAAGCCGGGAGAGCCGCGACAATCCCAAGGCCGATTGGTACGTGTGGGCCGATGCGCGCGATGACGGCAGCCCGCCGAACAATTGGCTGTCGATCTTTGGTGGCGTGGCCTGGCAGTGGGAGCCGCGGCGTCGGCAGTATTTCCTGCACAACTTCCTGGCCTCGCAGCCGGACCTGGATTTCCATAATCCGGCGGTGCAGCAGGCAACCCTGGATTACGTGAAGTTTTGGCTCGACCGTGGCGTGGATGGCTTCCGTCTGGATTCGATCAACTTCTGTTTCCATGACGCGCAGCTGCGTGACAACCCGCCCAAGCCGGAGAGCGAGCGTATTGGCCGCGGTTTCAGCCCGGACAATCCGTATGCGTTCCAGTACCACTACTACAACAACACCCGGCCGGAGAACATTGGTTTCCTCGAGCGCCTACGTGCCTTGCTGGACCAGTACCCGCAGGCGGTGACGCTGGGCGAAATCTCGTCGGAGGATTCGCTGGCTACCACCGCCGAGTACACCGCGCCAGGCCGCCTGCACATGGGTTACAGCTTCGAGCTGTTGGTGGACGATTACAGTGCTAGCTACATCCGCAGTACCGTCGAGCGCTTGGAAGAAACAATGCGTGATGGCTGGCCGTGCTGGGCAGTATCCAACCATGACGTGCAGCGTGCAGTGACACGTTGGGGTGGGCATCCGGCCAAGCCGTCGTTGGCGAAGATGCTGGCGGCGTTGGTGTGCTCGCTGCGTGGTTCGGTGTGCATCTATCAGGGTGAAGAGCTGGGTCTTGGTGAAGCAGACGTGCCGTTCGAGGCGCTGCAGGATCCGTATGGAATCACCTTCTGGCCGAATTTCAAGGGCCGTGATGGCTGCCGCACGCCGATGCCGTGGACTGATGGCGCATTGGCTGGGTTTACCACTGGCAAGCCATGGTTGCCGATTCCCGTCGAGCACCAGGCTTTGTCGGTGCAGGCGCAGGAAGTAGATAGCGATTCGGTGCTGCATGCTTTCCGCAGCTTCCTGAGCTGGCGTAAGGCGCATCCGGCCTTGGTCGAGGGTTCGATTCGCTTCCTTGATAGTGCTGAGCCGGTGCTGCTGTTCGAGCGCCAGTCTGGCGATGAGACCTTGTTGTTGGCCTTCAATCTATCGGGCGAGGCCGTGCGGCATGCGTTGCCGGCGGGTGAGTGGCAGGCCTTGGCGCTGCCGGGCCCGGTGGCGGGTGCTGTAGAGGCCGGCGAACTGGTATTGCCTGGACACGCGGTGTATTGCGCGCGTCGTAGCTGATTTTTGTTGTTCTCTCTTTTGTGCGGGCGGAGATAGCATCTCCGCCTTTTTTTGGTTTTTGGTTTTTGGTTATTGCTTTTGCTTTTGGCTTTGGCCTTGGCTCTGGTTTCGGCTTGGGCTTGGGCTTCGGTTTTGGCTCTGGTTCTGACTTAAGCCCCTCTCCCGCCTGCGGGAGAGGGGTTGGGGTGAGGGCGCTTCTAAAAGCAGGCCAAAGCCAAAGCCAGAGCCAGAGCCAGAGCCAGAGCTAGAGCTAGAGCTAGAGCCAGAGCTAGAGCTAGAGCTAGAGCTAGAGCCAGAGCTCCCCCCATCCGCCCTACGGGCACCTTCCCCCGCAGGCGGGAGAAGGGAAAGCTAAGAGCCAAAAAAGCAAAAAAAGCCAAAAGCCAAAAGCCAAAAGCTAGAGCGATTCCCGCCTGCGCGGGAATGACGGCGTGACTTCAACAACAACAGCAGAAATAGCAGCAACAGCCACAGCAGCCACAGAAATTCGGCCAATGCTTTGGCTGTAACAAGCTTCAGAAAATTCCTTTTGGACTACGGAAAGCGCGGGGCCATTTCACAACGTAAAAGGCCCGCTGCAAAGCAGCGGGCCTTCAATACGCTCTCAACCAGAATCGATCAGAACTTGTAGTTCACACCCACCTGGTAGGTACGGCCCCATTCCACGGTTTCCAGCGGCCTATCCTTGGTTCCGGCATAGGTTTCGTACTTGGAGTTGGTCAGGTTGCTGGCCTGCAGGAACAGACTCAGGCCCTTGAACATCGTGCCGTCGCCGAAGCTGTAGCCAAGTTGCGCGTCCAATACGTTCTCGCCCTTGACGTAACGCAGGGTACGAGCACCGTTGAAGTTGCCGATTTCACCGATGAAATCCGAACGCTTGCGCTGGTTCAAGCGCACTTCAAAGCCGTCGTTTTCGTAGTAGGCCGTGAAGTTGTAAACGCGCTTGGAAAGGCCGGGGAGCATGATCGGGTCGCTGCCCACGCTGGAAACGGTTGCCGGATCCGGTGGAATGGTGATGTTGCTGTCATTGAAGCCAGCGCTTGCGACCACACCAAAACCGCGCAGTGCGTCGGCGAACAGGTCCAGCGGCAGTGATGCGGTCAGTTCCAGGCCACGCAGGCTGCCACCCTTGCCGTTGAACGGTGCGGTGTAGGTGCCGGTCTTGTCGACAACGATGCCCGGCGGCAGGCTGACACCATTGGCCAGCAGCCATGCGTCCACCTGGTCGGTGAAGTCGTAGCCATCACGCTTTTCCGTGAAGACGTATGTCTTCAGGTCCTTGTAGAAGAACGCTGCGGCAACATACGCCTTGTTGCCGAAGTACTTCTCCCACGACAGGTCAACTGCGTTGGCCACCCATGGATCCAGATTGGGGTTGCCGCCGCTTGCGCCGGGTATGCCATTGTTGGTGTCAACGCCGAACTCCATCGACGCGCGCATCTCGTCAACACGAGGACGGGCAACCTGGCGTGCCAGGGCGAAGCGCACGGTGTTCTCGGCCGGCAGTTCGAAAGCCAGGTTCAAGCTTGGCAGGAAGTCGAGGTATTTCTTGCCTTCTTTGATCGGGATCACCTGGCTGCCAACCGCCTGCGAGCCGTCCCAGTAGTTGGAGTTTGACGACTGGTCAACGTGCTGGGCCTGGATGCCGACGTTGCCGCGCACCGGAACTGAGCCGATATGCGTGCTGATGTTGGCGCGCAGGAAGGTGGTGATGATTTCTTCGTCCACCGTCCACTGCTTTGGTATCAGATAGCTCTCGGTGGTGGTTGGCTTGAACACCATGTAGCGGCTAACCGCAGTGGGCACATTCCAGGCAGGGATATAGCCAGCGCCGGCAAAGCCCAGGTTGACCGGCTTGTACTGAAGGTCGGCGGCGATGCTGGTGATGCCTTGCGCGCCCAGGTTGATGTTGCCTTCGGCCTGGGTCTTGTTCTTGCTGCGATCAGCGTAGTTCACGCCGACGTCGAAATCAGAGAACCAGTTGAAGCCTTCCGGCACCGGGATGGTAGCAGCCAGCTTGAAGCCCTTCAGTTCGTCGTCGACGTGCGGGGTTTTTCCATAACCCGAGCCGTAGATGGTGTTGGTCAGGTAGAGCTTGCTGGAGTCGGAGTAATCGCGACCCGGGGTGAGCCGTGGGAAGCCGCCGCCACCGAAGTTCAGGGTCACTGAGTCGAGCGCAGGTGCAGGCAGTAGCTGCAGGTTGCTCTCCAGATTCAGTTCGTCGCGCTCGGCCTTGGACCAGCTGACGTCGGCGACCACACGTACATCGCCGAAGTTGAATTCGTTGTTCCAGCCGATGGCCTTGATGCTGTCCTCACGATTGTTGTACATGCCGCGGACCAGCGGATAGACGTTGTGGGCCACGCCGCTTTCAAAGCTACCGTTGCTGCCCACCACCACATTGGTCAGGTTCAGTGGGTCGTAGCCACCGTTGTAGCCGCCCAGGTGGACTTCGATCTGGTTGGCGGTGTCGTACTCCTTGGCCTTGGTGTAGAACGCATCCAATGTGCTGGTCCAGCTGTTGTTCGGCCGGAACTGCAGCGTGGCCATTACGCCGTCGCGCTTTGCGTTACCGGTGCGGCGCAATGCTTTGATGCCGTCGGAGTAGTAGGTGCCGCCTGGGACACCCGGGCGCCAGCCATCGCCGCCAAGTTTCTGCCATGGCTCATACAGGCCTACCTGATTCTCCTGTTTGGACATCTCCGAATGGGAGAAGCCAATGGCCAGGCCAATGGTGTTGTCGGCGAACTTGTCGACATAGCTGAAATTGGCGCGGCTGCCGTACGGGTCCTCGCCAGCAGCTTCGCCGAGGGAATTCTTCTGGTAGCGACCACTTAGCGCGATGATACGTTCGTTGTAGCTGAGCGGGCGTACGGTCTGTAGATCCAGGGTACCGGACAGGCCTTGGCCGATCAGGCCGGAATCGGGCGTCTTGTAGACGGTAACGCCGCTGATCAGTTCGGAGGGGTATTGGTCGAACTCGACGCTGCGGTTGTCGCCGGTGCTGACTACTTCGCGACCATTGAGCAGGGTGGTGGCGAAGTCGGGTGACAGGCCGCGCACGCTGATGACCTGGGCGCGGCCGGCGACGCGCTGGGCGGCCAGGCCGGGCAGGCGGGCAATGGATTCGGCGATGCTGACATCTGGCAGCTTACCGATGTCTTCGGCTGAGATGGCTTCAACGATCGAGGTCGAGTCACGCTTGACCGAAATCGCGCTCTCGATGCCGCGGCGGATGCCGGTGACGGTGACGGTGTCCAGATCGACAGCTTCAGCCTTGGCTTTTGCTTTGGCGTCGTCGTCCACGGTCTGTGCGTGCACGCCGGTGGCAGTCAATGTGATGGCTGAGGCCAGTGCAACGCTCAGCAGATTGCGCTTGGTGTTCAACATACTCCCCTCTCCCAGGTGATGTCGGTTGGTTGTTTTTTGTGCTCCCCCGTTTTTTTGTGGGGGATGCGCCGCTGTTTTTTTCGATGCTTGCGGTTGACTCGCATGGTAATCAGCAGGCAACCCCGTGGCGCTGGGCTGCATACGTATTCAATGGGGGTTTGCGCTGGCACATAGGTCTGAAAACGCTTTCTGTGGGAGTTTTGCCGTTGTGCCTTCATTCCCGCGTACCTGGGAATGAAGGCAGCAGAGCAAAGCCCAAAGCCTCAGCCCTCACTCCATCGGCACAAACCGCACAGCCGCGCCCCCGCCAGCCCCTAACTGCAGCTTGATCCGGTCGCCACTACCCACCACCCGCGTCTCACGGACAAACGCAAACGGTGCAGTTTCCCAATTGGCACCCTCACCATCACGGTAGATCTCCGCGCGGTAACGCTTGCCGGGGGGCAGGAATGACAAGTCCACATCCAGCGCCTGCGGCCTTTCGCTGCCAACGCTGCCGACAAACCATTCCTCACTGCCACGTGCCTTGCGCGCAAACGTTACGTATTGGCCGACCTCGCCATTCAGTACGTGGCTTTCCTCCCAATCCACCGCTACGTCCTTGATGAACTGGAAGGCGTCCGGGTGCTGGGCGTAATGCTCCGGCAGGTCGGCCACCATCTGCACCGGGCTGTACAGCACCACGTACAGGGCCAGCTGCTTGGCCAGGGTGCTGCGCAGGGCCAGGCCGTTGCGGCCCTTCAGGCTGACGATGCCGGGGGTGTAATCCATCGGCCCGCCCAACATGCGGGTGAACACCAAGGTGGCTTCATGGCCAGGCGGGTTGGGCGGGTTGCCCCAGGCGTTGAATTCCATGCCACGTGCGCCTTCGCGTGATACCCAGTTCGGGTAGGTGCGGCGCAGGCCGGTGTCCTTGATCGGCTCGTGCGAGTTGATCGCGATGTGTTTGGCGGCGGCCTGCTTCAGCACGCGCAGGTTGTGGTTGCTCATCCACTGGCCTTCGTGCCATTCGCGGGTGATCGGGCCATCGACCTGGTCCTGGCGGTGGATGTCACCTGCATCGCAGACATAGCCGGTCTTGACCACATCCACGCCGTTGCGCGCATACAGGTCCAGCGCGGCCGGTAGCTGGCGTTCGTAGTGGCTGACCGCGCAGGCGGTTTCGTGGTGGCCGATCAGGTGTACACCCTTGCCGGCGGCATAGCTGGCAAGGCCAGGCAGGTCGAAATCCGGGGTGGCGCGGGTGAAGTCAAATGCCTCGCCGTTGGCGAACCAGTCGCCGTCCCAGCCGATGTTCCAGCCTTCCACCAGCACGCCACGGAAGCCATTGGCGGCGGCGAAGTCGATGTAGCGACGGGTGTTCTCGGTGGTGGCGCCGTGCTTGGGGCCGGTTGCCCAGGTTTCGGTTTCCAGATGCAGTGACCACCAAACGCCGGCATATTTGGCCGGTTTGAACCAGCTCACATCGCCGATGGCGTTGGGCTCGTTGAGGTTGAGGATCAGGCTGGATTCGGCCAGATCGCCGGCCTTCTCACCGATGGTGATGGTGCGCCATGGGGTGTTGAAGGGCAGGGCGCGCACTACCGGCGCACCGCCGCTCGATGGGGTCAGCGTCGCGCGCAGTATGTCGCCATCACCACGGGCCAGGTTCATGCCGGCGTAGTCCACCAGTGCTGCCTCGTGGATGGAAATGTGCAGGCCGTTGTCGCTGCGCAGGGTCAGCGGGGTCTGCGCGGTGCCAACTTCTTTCAGCGGGGTCTGGTGGTACAGGTATTCCTCGCGGTTCCACTCGAAGGCGGGAATCCACCAGGCAGTCGCCGGGCGCGCCAGCGCGAACTCGGTCAGCTCGGCATGGATCTGCGCCTGTTTCATGCCGGACTGCTGCGGGAACTCGTAACGGAAGCCGATGCCGTCGTCGTAGACGCGGAACACCACGTCAAAGCGGCGCTCGTAGTTGCGGCCGGCGCTGGGTTTCTCGGTGAAGTTGGCGCGCAGCTCGTTGTAATGATTGCGGGTGAGACGACGCTCGCCCCAGGGCTGCTCCCAGGTTTCATCGAAGCTGCGCTGCGACTGCCCGGTAAGGGCGACATTGCGCTCCAGACGGCCATCGCCAAGCAGCATGCCCAGCCGCGACGGCGCGATCACCGCCTCGCCATTGCGTTCCACCCGATACGAGGGGCGGCCTTCGTGCTGGGATTCGACGATCACCACGAGCTGCTTATCGGGTGAGGTGACGCGCGCCAGATCGGCGGCGTGGGCAGGCAGGCAGCTGATCAGCAGCAGTGCGAAGGCGGCTTTCAGCGACAGGCGGGCAGGGGTGGGGCGTGTATCGGCCATGCGGGTCTCAACTCCGGGTTCTGGTCGGCGCGCCGTCCATCGGGGTTGGCACGAGGCGCCACTATTCCCCGCTGGGGGCCGTTATGGGCGCAATGCCGCATTGAATACGTATGCAACAGCGGTGCGGATCACAGGTGCGCCCTCTACCATGGCTGCAGCGCATCCGCGCCCAACATCGCATCCGTGATTCCCGGAGGGGGGAAGCGCTTGATGAATAGCAAACCGCAGCTGTCGTTCTGGCAGATCTGGAACATGTGTTTTGGCTTCCTGGGTATCCAGTTCGGCTTCGCGCTGCAGAACGCCAATGCCAGCCGTATTTTTGAAACGCTGGGCGCGCCGATGGACGCCGTGCCGGGGTTGTGGATCGCCGCGCCGCTGACCGGTCTGCTGGTGCAGCCTGTGATCGGCTATCTGTCCGACCGTACCTGGACACGCTGGGGCCGCCGCCGCCCGTACTTCATGATCGGCGCGGTGCTGACCACGCTTGCCCTGCTGGTCATGCCCAACTCGCCGACCCTGTGGATCGCCGCCGGCACGCTGTGGGTGCTGGATGCCTCGATCAACATATCGATGGAGCCGTTCCGTGCCTTTGTCGGTGATCAGTTATCGCCGAAGCAGCGCCCGGCCGGCTTCTCGATGCAGAGTTTCTTCATCGGCGTGGGCGCGGTGGTGGCCAGCTTCCTGCCCTTCATCCTCGCCCACTTCGGTGTGGCCAATACGGCGGGTGCAGGCGAAGTGCCGGATACCGTGCGCTATGCCTTCTACTTCGGCGCGGCGGTATTGTTGCTGGCAATGAGCTGGACGGTGTTCAGCACACGCGAATACTCACCGGCCGAGCTGGTCAGCTTTGATGATGCAGAGCCGGCGGCAATGCATGCCGTACAGCGTGCTGCTGGCTTGCCGCAGTGGGGTCAGATCGGCGTGTGGCTGGGCTTGGGCGTGTTGCTGGCAGCGCTGATCGCCTGGCGCCAAGGCGACCGCATGCTCTACGTGTTGGCCGGCCTGTGCGCTGCCTACGGTTTGCTGTTGGGGATAGCGCGGGTGCTGCCGGGCACGCACATGTTGGCTACCATCGTCGATGACCTGCGCAGTATGCCGGGCACGATGCGGCGCTTGGCATGGGTGCAGTTCTTCTCGTGGTTCGCGCTGTTTGCGATGTGGATATACACCACCGCAGCGGTGGCGGGCACGCACTTCGGCTCCACCGATACGCAGTCGGCCGCGTACAACGAAGGCGCAAACTGGGTTGGCGTGCTGTTCGGTGCTTACAACGGTTTCGCGGCCGTGGCGGCGCTGATCATCCCGCTGATGGTGCGCGCGATTGGTCTGCGCTGGAGCCATCTGATCAACCTGTGGTTGGGCGGGCTGGGTCTGATCTCGTTGATGCTGATCAAGGACCCGCAGTGGTTGCTGTTGTCGATGGTCGGCGTCGGCTTCGCCTGGGCCTCGATCCTGTCGCTGCCTTACGCGCTGCTGTCGGACAGCGTGCCGGCAGCGAAGATGGGCGTGTACATGGGTATTTTCAATTTCTTCATCGTGATCCCGCAGTTGATTGCGGCCAGTGCCTTGGGCTTTGCGCTGCGTAACTGGCTTGGTGGCGATCCCATCCACGTGCTGGTGCTGGGTGGATGCAGTCTGTTCGTAGCCGGCTTGTGCGTGCTGCGGGTTCCGTCGCAACAGGAGGTGGTGTGATGCGTAGTCGTTTGGCAGCAGCGGTTGGTCTGGCAGTGGCGGCCGGTTCGGTCTTGGCCGGCAATCGGCCGGATTACATCGGCACCACCGAGCCATTCGCCAGTGATGCGGTGTACTTCGTGGTCACCGACCGCTTCGTCAACGGCGATACCAGCAACGACCATCGAGACCAAGGCGGCGAGCACCCCACCTTCGATATCCCGGTGCCGTGCCCGGACAAGATCGACGGCAACATTGGCTACCTCGGCGGTGACTTCAAGGGCGTGCTGGACAACGCCGACTACATCCGCCAGCTCGGCTTTGGCGCGGTGTGGATCACGCCGATCATCGATAACCCCGATCAGGCCTTCACCGGCAGCAAGCCGATCAGCTGCACCAGCACGCTGACTGACCGCGGCAAGACCGGTTACCACGGCTACTGGGGAATCAACTTCTACAAGCTGGACGAGCATCTACCGAGTGCCGATCTGGATTTCGCCGGCCTGACCAAGGGTCTGCACGATGCCAAGCTGAAAGTGGTGCTGGATATCGTCGGCAACCACGGCTCGCCGGCCTGGACCATGCCTAAGCGGCAGCCGCAGTTCGGGCAGATCTTCGACAAGGACGGCAAGCTGATCGCCGATCACCAGAATCTGCCGCCGGACAAGCTCGATCCCGAGCACAATCCGCTGCATGCGTTCTACAACAACATCGGCCCGGTCGATGGCAGCAAGGGTTCGATTTTCGACGGCAACCTGGCCGAGCTGTCGGATTTCAACGAGCACAATCCGGCGGTGATGGACTATCTGGTTGGCGCCTACCTGCAATGGACCGCGCAGGGTGTGGATGCCTTGCGCATCGATACCATCGGCTGGCTGCCGCATCCGTGGTGGCATGAATTTGTAAACCGCATCCGCGCCGAGCACCCGGGCATGTTCATGTTCGGCGAAGCCTTCGACTACGACGCGGCCAAGATTGCCGAACACACCTGGCCGGCGAACGCCAACGTCAGCGTGCTGGATTTCCCGCTGCGTGGTGCGCTGTCGTCGGTATTCGGCAAGGAACAGAAGGGCTTCGAAACGCTGGCCGAACCGCTGCATCTGAGCGGCGGGCCGTATGCCAATCCGTATGCGTTGATGAGCTTCTACGACAACCACGACATGGCGCGACTGGATGCGAGCGATGCCGGTTTCATCGACGCGCATAACTGGCTGTTCACCGCGCGTGGCATTCCGGTGCTCTATTACGGCTCGGAAACTGGCTTCATGCGTGGTCGCGCCGAGCATGCGGGCAATCGCGCCTACTTTGGCCAACAACGCGTGGATGCCGCAGGGCAGAGCCCAATCTTCGCACCGCTGCAGCGCATCGCAAGGCTGCGTGAGGCCACGCCTGCATTGCAGCGCGGTTTGCAGGTGAACGAACGACTGCAGGGCGATGAGGCGGTGTTCTACCGCGTGCTGCAGCATGGCGATATCGCGCAGACCGTGTTGGTGCTGCTGAACAAGGGTGATGCTGCGCGCTCGTTCGAGGTGAGTCGATATCTGCAGGCCGGGCAGTGGCGCGATGTGTTGGATGGCGGTTCTTTGAAGGTGAAGAGTTCGCTGAAGACCGAAGTGCCGGCGCATGGCGTCAAGGTGTTCGTGCTGGAAGGGCAGGTGATGCAGCCGGAGCTGCAGGCGCAGTTGGATGCTGCAATGGCGGATCAGATGGCGCGGGATAGTCGGTTAGCGAAGTAATGCTTGCTTAAGCCCCTCTCCCGCTTGCGGGAGAGGGGTTGGGGTGAGGGCAGCTTTGGCCTGGCAATCAAACACCGCGCCAAAAGCACCCCTCCCCAACCCTCCCCTTTGCTGCGCAAAAGGGAGGGGGCGGATCGCGCCGTGCGCAAGGCTTTGCCTGTCTCCCTCCCTTTGCCGCAGGCAAGGGGAGGGCCGGGGAGGGGTAGCTCTCGCTTCCGCCCCAGCTCCTGCCACTGCGACTCCACAAGCCCCACCCGCTACAATCCGCCCCCAGGCATTCCCGGCGGCACCGCATGAACCAGCTTCCCCCGCAAACCCCCATCGAAACCCTGTTGCAGACCGCAATGGACGGCAAACTGCCGATCCGCGCCTTCATGCAGGCCTTCGTCGCCTCCGAAGTGGTGCTGCTCACCGGCAGTCTGGTCACGGCCGATGGCAGTGGCTTCGACCCGCTGCTGTTCGACAAGCAGGGCGTGCTGCACGTAGCGGTATTCACCGATATGGCGCGGGTCGGCTTCCACCAGCAGCAGGCACCGCACAACATCCGCATGCTGATGCTGGAAGTACTGCGCCGGGTGCCCGGTGGCTACGGCGTGGTGATCAATCCCGGCACGCCACTGGGCTTCGAAGTCTCACCCTCAGGCGTGGGCGAAATCCTGAAGGATTTCAGCTGAGTCACGGCATGCGGCAGTACTTGCTGTGCGAGTCACACGCCAAGCGATGATTCCCGCACCACCAGCTTCACCGGAATGGTGAGGCCTTCCACGGGCTCGCCGGCAATCAGGCTCAGCAGCTTGTCGACCAACAGCTGACCTGCCTGCTTGGTGTCCTGCTGCACCGTGGTCAGGGGCGGTGATACCGATGCCGCTAGCGGAATATCGTCGAAGCCGGTAACCGCGATGTCCTGCGGCACGCGCACGCCGCGCTCGCGCAGGGCACGCAAGGCACCAATCGCGATCAGGTCGCTGGCCGCGCAGATCGCATCGAAGTTCTTGCCGCTGTCGAGCAGGGCAATGCAGGCAGCGTGGCCGGAGTCCTCGGTGGTGATGGCGTCGTGCTGCAGCGTCGGATCTGCCTTCAAACCGCGTGCGGCCAAGGCTTCGACATGGCCGCGGTAGCGCTCTTCAAACTCGGGGTAGTGGCTGGAAGCATGGCCGAGGAAAGCGATGCGCTGATAACCTTGGTCCAGCAGATGCGCGCTGATATCAAAGCCACCCTGGAAGTTGTCGCTGCCAATCGACACGCCGGGCTGGCCCGGCAAGGCCGCGCCCCAGCGCACGAAATGGGTGCCTTGCTCAACCAGCCGTTGCAGTCGCTCTACCGACTCGTGGTAGTCGCCGTAGCCGAGCAGGATGATGCCGTCGGCCTTGTTGCTGTCCTCGAAGTCGGCATGCCAGTCGCTGGACAGCTGTTGGAAGGAGACCAGCAGATCCAGCCCCTTCAGGGCACAGGCGCGGGTGATCGAGCCCAACATTGAGTGGAAGAAGGGGTTGATCAGCGAGTCATCATTGGTCGGGTCCTCGAAGAACAGCAGCGCCAGCGTGCCGGACTGCTGGCAGCGCAGGCTGGAGGCGTTCTTGTCAACCTTGTAGTTCAGCTGGCGGGCGATGTCGAGGATGCGCTGGCGGGTTTCGGCATTGACCATCGGGCTGCCACGCAGCGCACGCGACACCGTCGGCTGCGAGACACCGGCCATGTGCGCGATATCCAATGAGGTGGCTTTGCCCTTGATGACCATCTTGACCAGCAATCTGAACGACGTCTGGCATCATGCCATGCGGCCGTCGGAACCGGGCACGCCAAGTCTGGGATCCCCTGTACGGCAGGCCTTCCCTGGGCTGGCAGGCGTGCGGCCAAAGCCGGGCTCGGAGCGCCCCCGCAGCCGCCCGGATCAACGGCGGGGCCAGCACAAGCCTTACGCCGCAAGGGTTGCAAGGATTGGCTGCTATCTGTCGCCGGACAGATATAATACGTCGGCTATTGCCCGCATCCGGCGGGTGGACCCCAACGGAAGAGTAGGAACCTATGGCCCGCGGCATCAATAAAGTCATCCTCGTCGGCAATCTCGGCAACGACCCGGACACCAAGTACACCCAGGCCGGCATGGCGATCACCCGTATCAGTCTGGCCACCACCAGCGTGCGCAAGGACAAGGACGGCAATCAGCAGGAGCGTACCGAGTGGCACCGTGTGGTGTTCTTCGGCAAGCTCGGCGAGATCGCTGGTGAATACCTGCGCAAGGGCAGCTCGGTCTATGTTGAAGGCGAACTGCGCTACGACAAGTACACCGGCCAGGACGGTGTGGAAAAGTACACCACTGATATCGTCGCCAACGAAATGCAGATGCTCGGCGGCCGTGGTGAAGGTGGCGGTGGCGGTGGCATGGGCGGCGATCGTCCGCAGCGCCAGTCGGCCCCGCGTCAGCAGCAGGGTGGCGGCCAGGGCGGTTATGGCAACCAGGATCAGGGCGGCGGCGGTGGCTACGGCGGCGGTCAGCGCCAGCAGCAGCGCCAGGCACCGCCGCAGCAGCAGTCGGCTCCGCCGATGGACGACTTCGCGGACGACGACATCCCGTTCTGATCGTTGTTCTACGCGTTCGTTTTTTCAAAGGCCATGCATTGCATGGCCTTTTTTGTGTTCAAGAGGGCACAGTTCGACAGTACTGCTTTGTTAGTTATGACTTCATGTCAATTGGCACTGGTCTGAAAAGTAGCTGCGCTTATTTGTGAAGTGGCAGGATCTGATGTTTTGCTAAACTCAGCACCGAAGGCTTTGCTTACAGGGGGCAGATGCAGTCGCAGAGAACGGGAGTTTGCCGGTCTCGACTGCAGGGCCGATGTTTCTCGGAATGGTGCGCGGGCCCCAGCCATTCCGTGCAGCGCGATGCTGCGGTTGTTCAAGGACAGTGGTTGTTATGGCAAGCAATGGAATGCGGGTGCGTGGCGCGTGTATTACACGTGGGCGTGTGTTGGCGGTTGCATGTGCTGCATTGTTGGGTACTGGGGCAGTGCAGGCGCAGACAGCTGATGTAAATGCACAGGAACTACTGCGGCAGCAGGAGCGCGAGCGCGTGCTGCGCGAGCAGCAAGAGGCGCAGCCAGATGCGCGCTTGCAGCCTACGCCGGAAGAAATGGTTGGACGACTGCCTGTAGATGAAGCGCCGTGCTTCGTCATCAATCACATCTCCTTGGAAGGCGAGGACGCGCAGCATTTCCGCTGGGCGCTGAAAGCCGCCGATCCCAAGGACGATCCTGCTACCGGGCGCTGTCTGGGCACGGCCGGCGTGGATATCGTGATGAAGCGCGTGCAGAACGCGATCATCGCGCGCGGCTATGTCACCACCCGCATTCTCGCTGCGCCGCAGGATCTGAAAACTGGCACGCTGGTATTGACGGTTGTGCCCGGCCGGATCCATGCCATTCGTTTTGCCGACGACACCCAGCCGCATCCGGCATTGTGGAACGCGATGCCGGCCGGGCCGGGCGATCTATTGAACCTGCGCGACATCGAGCAGGCGCTGGAGAACTTCCAGCGTGTACCTACGGCGACGGTGGACATTCAAGTGGCCCCGCCAGCCGAGGGCGCCGCTGCCAAGCCGGGTGAGAGTGATCTGCTGATCAGCTGGAAGCAACGCTCCAAGGTGCGGACAAACCTGACCTTGGACGATTCCGGCAGCCAGTCCACCGGCAAGCTGCAGGCTGGTGCCACCGTGTCATTGGACAATCTAGCGGGCTTGAATGACCTGTTCTATTTGAACCTCGGCAAATCGGTGTTCAATGGCAGTGGGCGCGACACCGACAGCTGGGCGGCGCATTACAGCGTTCCGGTCGGCAGGTGGCTGCTGGGCATCAATGCCAGCAAATACGACTACAGCCAATCGGTTGCCGGCGCTTACGAAACATACGTTTACAGCGGCGCCAGTCGCAATGCGGAAGCTCGGCTGACGCGCATGCTGTTCCGCAATGCCAGCTTCAAGACCAGTGGCTATGTTCGTGCCTGGTACCGCGACTCGAGCAATTTCATCGACGACACCGAGATCGAAGTGCAGCGTCGGCGGATGGCGGGCTGGGAGCTTGGGCTGGCGCACAAGCACTTCTTTGGTAACAGCACATTGGATGCGGGTGTCGCCTATCGCCGCGGTACTGCTGCATTCGATGCGCTGCCTGCACCAGAAGAAGCCTTCGGTGAAGGCACGTCGCGCGGTCGCGTGATCACCGCCGATGCGCAGTTGATGGTTCCCTTCAAACTGGGCAAGCAGCCGGTGCGCTACACCAGCAACTGGCGCGCGCAGTGGAATCGCTCCCTGCTGGTGCCGCAGGACCGCTTTTCCATTGGTGGCCGCTACACCGTGCGCGGCTTTGACGGCGAAATGTCGTTGACCGGCGAGCGCGGTTGGCTGCTGCGCAACGAGCTGGGCTTTGCACTCGGTGGCGGCCAGGAGGCTTATGTGGGCGCGGATTATGGCCATGTTGGCGGCCCATCCGCACGCTGGCAGATGGGTGACTACCTGGCTGGCGCGGCAATCGGCCTGCGCGGCGGCGTCGCGCACGCGCAATGGGACTTCTTTGTCGGCAGTCCACTGCACAAGCCCGCTGGTTTCCCAACTGCATATACGACGTTCGGCTTCAGCCTGAGCGCCTCGTTCTGATACCCGGCGGCCGCACCGGCCGCAAGCATATGGAACCTGCCGTCTTCATGCCTACAGGGAAGGCGGCATATCAAAAATCCAAGGATAGAAAGGAAGCAATGCCATGAATCGTATCTACCGTCTGGTCTATAACCGTACCCTGGGTGTGTGGCAGGTAGCATCGGAGCTGGTAAAGGCGGCGCAGGGTGGCCGTAGCAACGGCACCGGCCTGTCCACGGCGGCATTGCATCCGGTGAGTTTCGGCTTGTGGTTGGCGATGGGTTGGGTGGGGCTGGTGCTGCCAGTAACGGCGCAGCAGGCGCCTACCGCGCATGCCGGCCGGATCGTCGCCGACCCGAGCGCGCCGGAACGGCAGCGTCCAACGGTGGTTACGTCGGCAAATGGTACGCCGCAGGTGAACATCACCACGCCAAGTGCGGCCGGTGTATCGCGTAACACCTATAGCCAATTCGACGTAGGCAGCGACGGCGCCATCCTCAACAACTCGCGCGGCAATGTGCAGACCCAGCTTGGTGGCTGGGTGCAGGGCAATCCGTGGTTGGCCAAGGGTACGGCGCGGGTCATCCTCAACGAGGTCAACAGCGCCAACCCCAGCCAGCTGCGTGGCTACGTGGAAGTTGCTGGTGACCGCGCGCAGGTGGTGATTGCCAACCCGGCCGGTATTTCGGTAGACGGCGGCGGTTTCCTCAATGCCAGCCGCGTCACCTTGACCACGGGT
The DNA here is from genome assembly GCF_056760235.1 of Stenotrophomonas sp. STEN018. Classification (NCBI taxonomy): domain Bacteria; kingdom Pseudomonadati; phylum Pseudomonadota; class Gammaproteobacteria; order Lysobacterales; family Lysobacteraceae; genus Stenotrophomonas; species Stenotrophomonas sp. STEN018. The sequence continues at coordinate 60,622 of NZ_JBRREK010000004.1, read as the reverse complement.
ACCGCCATCGTCAACGGCGGTGTACTGGATGGCTATCGCGTGGATGGTGGAGCGGTGCGCATCAGCGGCGCAGGCCTTGATGCCAGCGACACCGACTACACCGACATCATCAGCCGCTCGTTGGAAGTCAATGCGAGCATCTGGGCCAAGCAGTTGCAGGCCAGCCTGGGCAGCAACGTGGTCAGCGCCGATCACACTCAGGTCAGCGCACAGGCGACAACTGATGGCGCGCCGATGTTCGCATTGGACGTAAGCGCGTTGGGCGGCATGTACGCTAACAAGATCTGGCTGGTCGGCAACGAGCACGGCGTTGGAATGCGCAATGCCGGCAAGATCGGTGCTCAAGCGGGTGAGCTGGTGGTCACCGCCGAGGGCCGCCTTGAGAACAGCGGTACGCTGCATTCGCAGGACAATGCACGTGTAGTCAGCAATGCAGGCATCAGCAACAGTGGCACCATCAGCGCTGCCAATGAAGCCAAACTCACCGCTGCTGCGGAGTTGGACAATAGCGGTGGCACCGTCAACGCCCGTCGGGTCGACGTCAACGCGCAATTTCTGCGAAACCAAGGCGGCGGCATCGAGCAGACAGGTGCACAGTCGCTGTTGATCACAGCCGGTAGCGTCAGCAACCGCGCGGATGGACAGATCGGTAGCGTTGAGATTGCAGATGTTGGCGGCGGTACTGGTACTGGTGGCAATACTGGTGGCGGCACCGGCGGTAGCACTGAAAACGGAAATGGAAACGGCGGCACGGAAGGCAGCAACGGCGGTACCGGTAGCAACGGCAACGGGGTCACGCCTTTGGCTGCTGGCGCGCTCAATATCGCCCAATCGTTGAACAACGACGCTGGTCGCATTGACGCCTTGGGTAGCTTGCAGCTGACGGCAACGTCGGGGTTGGACAACAGTGGCGGCAAGTTGGGCGTTGATGCGCTGCAGGTCAGTGGTGGCGATCTGCGCAACGTGGCAGGTACGTTGCGGGTGCAAGGCAAGGCTGCCGTGGATGTGGCCAATATCGACAACAGCAAGGGTTTGTGGAGTGTTTCAAGCACGTTTGCGCTGACCGCGCAGTCCCTGCTCAACCACGGGGGCAGCATCGAGCAGGCTGCTTCGCAGGCCGCGACCTGGACAGTTCGCGGCTTGGTGGACAACAGCGGCGGCACCTTGCATAGCAACGCACAGGCGCTGAGCTTGGTGTTCGGCAACTTGGTGAACAAGGACGGCAGCATCAGCCACGCGGGCAGCCAAGGCTTGACCCTGCGCACGGCTGCATTCGATGGCCGGGGCGGAGACATCACAACCGCCGGGGCGCTGAGCCTGAGCGCCACAAACGTAGACCATCGTGATGCCGTGCTGCAGGCACAGCAGCTGAGCGTGGATGCAACGAACTTCGACAACCGTGGCGGCACCGTGGTGGCTACCGGCCAGCAGGCCAACCGCATCACTGTGCAGGGCACGCTGGATAACGGCGATGCGGGCACCATCGCCAGCAATGGCGACCTGGCATTGAAAGCTGCCACGCTGGGCAATGCCGGGGGCATCGTGCAGCATGCGGGCAGCGGCACGCTCAGCATCGAGGCAGGCACCTTGAACGGGCAGGGCGGAACATTGCTCGGCAACGGTGCGTTGAACATCAGCGGCCAGCAGACCGACCTGAGCAAAGGCATCACCACGGCCCAGCGCATCAACATCAGCACCACCGATCTGAACAATGCCGGTGGTCAGATTTCGGCAAGTGGCACCGACGCGCTGCAGCTTCAGGTCGGTAATCGCTTGGACAACAGCGCTGGCAGCATCGGTAGCAACGGCGCCATCGATCTGGTCGCCGGCAATCTGCTGAACAAGCAGGGCAAGTTGATCGCCGCAGGCAGCGCGGCGACTGCGCTGCAGGTCAGTGGGCAGCTGGACAATGGTGGCGGTGCCATTTCCAGCGATGGCGACCTGCGCGTGCAGGCGGGGCAGATGAACAATGCTGGCGGCACCGTGCTGGCCGCGGAAAACACCGATCTGTTGTTGAAGGTGGATGGCGCGCTGGACAACAGCAACGGTGGCCGCGTAGCCGCCGGTGGCGACCTGAGCCTGGCAGCGGACAGCCTCGACAACCAAGGTGGTACGGTCGAGCACGCAGGTGACGGCACGCTGGATATCACCGTCAACACACTGCAGGGTGCAGGCGGCAAAATCATCGGCAATGGCGACCTCGCGTTGCAAGGCGAATCGCTCGACCTGCAGGGCGGCACCACCCAGGCCAAGCGCCTGCAGGTGACGGCCGGCAGCCTCAACACGGCCGGCGGCAGCTTGGTCTCCACTGGCAAGGACGCACTGCAGTTGCAGCTGCGTAATGCGCTGAACAATGATCGCGGCACCATCGCCGCCAATGGCGCTTTGGCGCTGGATGCCGGCAGTGTCTCCAATCGCGGCGGCACGCTCAGCGCAGCTGGTAGCGATGACAGCTATCTGCAGGTGGATGGTGAGCTGGACAACAGCGACGGCACCATCGCCAGCAACGCGGCGTCGTTGACGCTGGCATCGGGCAGCCTGGTCAACCAGGATGGCACCATCAGCCATGCCGGTGACGGGGCATTGATCCTGCGCACTGGTCAGTTGGATGGCCAGCGCGGCACCATCGCAAGCGCCGCGGCGTTGACGTTGGATGCCGGCAAGGTAGACCACCGTGACGCCACGCTCAGTGCCGCGCAGCTCAGCCTTGGCGCGAAGGATTTCGACAACCGTGGCGGCACCGTGGTCGCAACCGCGCAGCAGGCCAGCAGCATCAATGTGCAGGGCACATTGGACAACGGCAGCGGCGGCACCATCGCCAGTAACGGTGATCTGTCGCTGAAGGCCGCCACGCTTGGCAATGCTGGCGGCACCGTGCAGCACGCGGGTACCGGTACGCTAAGCATCCAAGCCGTCACCTTGAATGGTCAGGGCGGAACATTGCTGGGCAACGGTGCGCTGAACATCACTGGTCAGCAGGTCGACCTGAGCAAGGGCATCACCTCGGCCCAGCGCATCGCTATCACCACCACCGATTTGAGCAACGCCGGTGGTCAGCTTTCCGCCACTGGCAACGATGCGTTGCACCTGCAGGTTGGCAACCGCTTGGACAACAGCGGTGGCAGCATCGGCAGCAATGGCGCCATCGATCTGGCCGCGAACCAGTTCCTCAACAACCAAGGCAAGTTGATTGCCGCAGGTAGCGGCGCAAGCACGGTGACGGTTGGTCAGCTGCTCGACAACAGCGGCGGCGCACTGTCCAGCAATGGTGACCTGAGCGTAACCGCCGGTCAGATGAACAACGCTGGCGGCACGCTGTTGACCGCCGATGAGGCCAGTCTGCAACTGGCGGTAGACGGGCGGCTGGACAACAGCAACGGCGGCCGCGTTGCTGCCGGTGGCGACCTGAGCCTGGCAGCGGACATCCTCGATAACCAGACCGGTACCATCGAGCACGCTGGTGCCGGCACGCTGGATATCGCTGTGAACACGCTGCATGGTGCAGGCGGCAAGATCATCGGTAACGGCGATCTCGCGCTGCGGGGCGAAACGCTCGACCTGCAGGGCGCCACTACCCAGGCCAAGCGCCTGCAGGTGAACGCAGGCAGCCTGACCACGGCCGGCGGCACCTTGGTCTCTACCGGCAAGGACGCTTTGCAGTTGCAGGTGCGTAATGCCCTGAACAACGATCGCGGCACCATTGCTGCCAACGGTGCATTGGCGCTGGATGCTGGCAGTGTCTCCAACCGTGGCGGCACCGTCAGTGCCGCAGGCACCGGCGACAGCTATCTGCGAGTGGATGGGGCGCTGGACAACAGCGCTGGCACCATCGCCAGCAATGCGTCTTCGTTGACGTTGACATCGGGCAGCCTGGTCAACGAAGACGGCACCATCAGCCACGCAGGTGAAGAAGCATTGATCCTGCAGACCGGCCAGCTCGACGGCCAGCGCGGCACCATTGCCAGTGCCGGCGCACTGCAGCTGACCGCAGCGCAGGTAGATCACCGCAACGCCACCCTCAATGCCAAGCAGCTGACGGTGAACGCTGCAGGCTTCGACAACCGCGGCGGTACCGTGCTCGGCACCGGTCAGCAGCCCAACAGCGTCACCGTGCAGGGCACGCTGGACAATGGCAGCGGCGGCACCATCGCCAGCAACGGTGACCTGTCGTTGAAGGCCGCTACGCTGGGCAATGCAGGTGGCACCGTGCAGCATGCGGGCGCCGGTACGCTCAGCATCGATGCGGGCACCTTGAATGGCCAAGGTGGAACACTGCTGGGCAATGGTGCGCTGAACATCACCGGCCAGCAGACCGATCTGAGCAAGGGCACCACCTCAGCCCAGCGCATCAACATCACCACCACCGATTTGAACAATGCCGGTGGTCAGCTGTCGGCAACCGGTACCGAGGCGCTGCGCCTGCAGGTAGGCAACCGTCTGGACAACAGCGGCGGCAGCATCGGCAGTAATGGCAGCTTCGATGTGACCGCAGCGGCCTTCATCAACAACAAGGGCAATCTGCAGGCCGCCGGTGCCGGCAGCAGTCGCCTGGATGTAAGCGGTGTGCTGGACAACCGCGAAGGCAACATTCTTGCCGCTGGTGACACCCGCATCGACGCAGGCAGCGTGGATAACCGCAGTGGCACCCTGCATGCAGCAGGCGATTCGCAGCTGACCCTCGACGTTGATGGCCTGCTCGACAATAGCGGCAAGGGCACGGTCTCCAGTGGCGGTGATGCGAGCATCAGCGCCGCCGCGCTGGCTAACGCGGGCGGCAGCATCGCTGCTGGCGATGCGTTGACCCTGACCACCAACAACGCCATCGACAACACTAACGGCCTGATCCAGGCCGGTGCCGCCCTGCAGTTGACCAGCAATGGCCTGCGCAATGGCGACGGTACCGTGCTGGGCAACAGTGTCAACATCGATACCCGCGGAAATGCCCTGGATAACCGCGACGGTACGCTTGCCAGCCTGACCGGCGCGTTGGATATCCGCAGCGGCGCGCTGGACAACAGTGCTGGTCTTATCCAGTCCGCAGCCGCGCTGAACATCAACACCGCTGGGCAGCAGCTCAGCAATGTCAATTCCGGCAGCGCTGGCGGCATCGTCAGCGTCGGTACGCTCGATATCAACAGCGGCAAGCTGGACAACCGCGCCGGTACGGTGTTCTCGCAAGGGGCCGCACAGCTGCGTGCCACCGATATCGACAACACCAGCGGCTGCTCACTGGTAAGCGCTGCCGGCCTGGTCATCCAGGGCCAGACACTTGCCAACAGCGGTGGCGAGGTGAAAGCCGGTGGCGACGCCAGCCTCGCACTGCAAGGCGCCCTGAACAACAACACGGGTCTGGTCGCAGCCGGTGGCACCCTTCAGCTAACTGCCACCACGGTGGACAACCGCAACACCGCGACGGGCGCCAACTTGGGTCTGCAAGGTGGAAACCTGCAGCTCACCGCACAGAGCTTGGACAACCGCCAGGGCCAGCTGATCGCCGACAACGACGCGCGTCTGCAGCTGAGCGGTCAGTTGAACAACAGCGCCGGCCAGATATCCACGGGCAAAGACCTGGAGGTGCGTGCCGATGCCGTACTGAATACCGGCGGTAGGCTGGTGTCCGGCGGCAATCTGCAGCTGGATGCCCGTCATCTGTCCGGTGATGGCAAGGTGCTGTCGCAAGGCGATGCTACCTTGAATCTGGTGGAAGGCTTCACCAACACCGACGAGGTAGCAGCCAACGGCAAGTTGACCCTCAACACCCAAGGCGCGCTGGACAACCAGGGCAAGCTGCAAGGTGGCGGCGTGGAAGTGCACGCCAACAGCATCAACAACGCGGCCAATGCAGAGATCAGCAGCGCCGGTATCACCCATCTGGTCGCCGACGGTGCCTTGGTGAACCGCGGTTTGTTGAACGGCGTGGTGAGCCATCTGCAGGCAGGTCAGCTGGACAACGTAGGCAGTGGCCGTATCTACGGCGACCATATCGCAATCAACACAGGCAGCTTGAATAACCGCGCCGAGACGCTCAACGGCATCACCGCTGCAGGCACCATCGCCGCGCGCGAGCGCTTGGACCTGGGTGTACAGGGCGTGCTCAGCAATACCGGACAAAGCCTGATCTTCAGCGACGGCGACGCGGCTATTGGGGGTGCATTGGATGCCAATCGGTTCGCTACCGGCGCCGCACAGAAGATCGACAACCTCGGTTCCACCATCGAGATCTCCGGCAATCTGGACATCGCCGCACTGGCGGTGAACAACATCCGTGAGAACGTGGTGGTCACGCAGGAATCCAGTTCCAGTACCACCCAGTTGAATCAGCCGGGTTGGTGGAACAACGGTAGCAACAACACCAACAACATCCGTAATTCGTCCAACTACCAGGCACATGAAATCTACTATCTGAGCCCGGATGACATTCTGGAGGACGCGCCTTACATCACTCCGGATGGGCAGGTGGTACACAAGGCGGTGATCCGGGTGACCCCGCAGACCACGGCCTATTTTTTCGGTCGCGGCGCGTTGTATGGAGCCAAAGGTGAGCGCTCGCGCATCAACCTGGCCGACGGCACCATGACCATTTATTACTCAGGGCGTCAGGACGGCCAGAGCAATCCGGACCAGGTAGCCGGTGGTGCTGATGATCCGTTCGTCGAACTTACTCATACCGAGCCGGGTTCCCCTGCCTTCAGCTATGTCAGTGACAACCTCAGCTACAACAATGCCTATGGCACCTGCACAACCAACTGCGTGCAGCTGACGGCATGGCATGCGTATACGGACCCGGACAGCACACTGATCTACCCCAACCGGTATTCCAGTACCAGCCTCAACGGAAACGAGCGGTACCGGCTGGCAACCCACACCGTGGTGGAGGATGTACTGCAGTCGGCCGGCCCCGATGCCATCATCCATGCCGGTGGCAACATGCGTATAGATACCGATGCGCTGACCAACAAGTACGCGCGTATCGCCGCTGGCGGCAATCTGGCCATCGTCGGCTTGAACAAGGCTGAGTCCAGCGTAGACAACATTGCGTTGCAGTTGTATCGCACGCATTCGTTCCAGAATGTGTCGGTTACCTTTGGTGGTGCCCGCCACAACTGGACCAACCCGGACATCTCCGAGAAGACCGGTCAGCTGGGTGGCCAGATCACCGCAGGCGGCACTTTGACGGTGGATGTGGGTGACCTGAGCAACCTCAATGACGGGCGTAACCCGCCCAATGTGCAGGACGGCCTCGACTTCGGTGACGTAAACACTGCAGGGCCGGCCGGTGGCAACCTCGGCCCTGGTGCTGGTCAGGTACAAGGACCGGGCACAAGCAACGGCCAGAGCGCTGCTGTTGCCGCCGGGAACGGCCCGCAGACGGTAGCGGACAGTGCTGATAGCGGCGGCGCTGGTACTGGTCGTTTGCAAGATCTGCTTGGCAAGATCGCCGCGCAGGCAGCATCTGATGCGCCGAGTGCTACCCAACAGGGCGGGCAGGGCGGTGCCAGCGTCGGTGGTGGTGCTACTGCGGTGGCAGGCGCCACAGCGGTAAAAGCTAACGGCGACGATCCGACATTGATTATTGCCGGAACGCTGGACAACACCGCACCCAGCGCCAGCCTGTTCAAGGTGGACGCCAATCGCGGCCAGCACTTGGTGGAAACCGATCCGCGCTTTGCCGACTACCGCAACTGGCTGAGCTCGGACTACTTGCTGACGCAGATGGGTTTTGACCCGGTCAACGTGCAGAAGCGCTTGGGCGACGGCTTCTACGAGCAAAAGCTGGTGCGCGAGCAGATTGGCGAGCTCACCGGCCGTCGTTTCCTCGATGGCTACGCCAGTGACGAGGATCAATACCGCGCCCTGCTGGAAGCAGGCGCAACCGTGGCCAGCAAGTGGGGCCTGCGTCCGGGTATTGCGCTGACCGCCGAGCAGATGGCGCAGCTGACCAGCGACATTGTCTGGCTGGTGGAGCAGACCATCACCCTGGCTGACGGCTCCACTACCACCGCACTGGTGCCGCAGGTGTTCCTGCGCGTGCAGCCGGGTGATCTGGACAACAACGGCGCGCTGTTGGCCGGCGCCAACGTCGACCTCAAGCTGCGCGGTGACTTCGTCAATCAAGGTAATGTCGCCGGGCGGCAAGTGGTGTCCATTGACGCCGGCAACATCCGTAATCTTGCCGGCGCCAACATCAGCGGCCAGCAGGTGGGGCTGCAGGCCAAGCAGGACATCGACATCATCGGCAGCAAGGTAACCGCTGCCGATGCGCTCAGCGTCAAGGCAGGCGGCAACATCACCGTCGCCAGCACCACGCGCAGCTGGGAGAACAGCGGCACGCACGCGCAAAGCAACACCAGCATTGATCGTGTGGCTGGGCTGTATGTCACCAGTCCGGGCGGCTTGGGTGCGCTCACCGTAAATGCCGGTGGCGACGTCACCCTGACCGGCGCGCAGGTGATAAATGCCGGCGTGAAGGGAGCCACCGTATTGGCTGCCGGTGGCAACCTCAATCTGGAAACCATCGCCCAGAAGCAGAGCCTGGACCTCACCACCGACAGCCGCAACTATGTGCGTAACAGCCAGACCACCCACGTCAGCAGCACCGTGAACGGTGCGGGCAACGTGGTGCTGCAGGCCGGCAACGACGTCAATCTTGCTGCTGCCAATATCAACGCCGGCAATGCGATTGCGGTGCAGGCTGGGCGAGATATCAACAGCAGTGTTGCGGTGGATGTGAGTACTTCCGATAGCAGCTATGCGGGCAAGAAAACCTCGCGCGCAGTGTCGGCCAGCGACGAAACCGTGCAGGGCACGCAGATCACCGCGGGCAGCGATATTGCGCTGCAGGCTGGGCGTGATGTCACCTTGCAAGCGGCCACGGTCGCCAGCGATGAAGGCGGCATCGGTGTTTCTGCTGGTCGTGACGTCAATCTGACTGCTGCGCAGGAGCAGCACGACCTGAGCATCGACGAGCAGCGCAAGAAGAAGGGCTTCCTCAAGACCAAAACCACCACCACGCATGATGAGTGGCATGACAGCATCGCCGTTACCACCACGCTGAGCGGCGAGACCGTCACCGTGACGGCCGGCCGTGACCTGACCTCGCAAGGGGCGCAGATTGCGGGTACGGGTGATGTGATCTTAGCGGCAGGACGTGACCTCACGCTTGGTACTGCGCAAAGCACCTCAAGTGAGACGCACGACAAAACCGTAACCAAGTCGGGCTTGTTTGGCAGCGGTGGCATCGGGTTCACTGTCGGTAAGCAACGCACGGATACCGAGGCCGACATCACCGGTGTCAGCCATACCGGCAGCACCGTAGGTAGCCTGGGTGGTGACGTGACCTTGGTGGCCGGCAATGCACTGAAGATCGAAGGCAGTGACGTGATTGCCCTTCAGGGGGATATCACGGGCAAGGCCAAATCGATCTCCATTACCGAGGTGCACGACACCAGCACCGCAGAGCAACAGACCCGCTTCAAGCAGGCAGGTTTGACGGTGGCAGTCAGCGCCCCGGCCCTGAGCTTGCTGGAGACAGCCAATGACCTGAGCAAGGCCGCAAAGCAATCCGGCGGCGATGGTCGCATGCAAGCGTTGGCAGCAGGAACGGCAGCGCTCAACGCCTACAACTCGGCCGGTGCGATGAATCAGCTGGCGGATGGCCTTGCCAGTGGTAACCCGGCAGACATGGCCAAGGGTGCAAACGTCAGCATCTCTGCCACCATCGGAGCCAGCAAGAGCTCGAGCCAGAGCACGCAGAGCAACAGCCAGGCCAAGGGCTCCAGCCTGCAGGCAGGCGGTGACGTCAGCCTCATCGCAACCGGCGGTGGTGAAGACAGCAACATTCTGATTCGTGGCAGTGACATTACGGCAGGCAAGGATGTGCTGCTCGCTGCGGATAACAATGTCACACTTGAGGCAGCCCAGAGTACCGCCGAGCAGCACAGCAGCAGCAAGAGCAGCAGTGGCGCGATTGGCGTGGCAGCGAGTTACGGCAGCGATGGCGCTGCCTTCGGTATCACCGCCAGTGCAAGTGTTTCCCGAGGCAACGCTGACGGCAAGGATGTCACCCAGCGCAATACGCATGTAACCGCAGGAAACGCTGCCACGGTCATCAGCGGCGGAGACACCACCCTGAAGGGTGCGCAGCTGTCGGCAGATAAAGTGGTGGCCAATGTCGGTGGCGATCTGAACATCGAGAGCCTGCAGGACACCAGCACCTATGACAGCAAGAACAAGAGCATGGGGGCCAGCGTCACGGTAGGCGCGGGGTTCAGTGGCAGCGCCAGCTACAGCAGCAGCAAGGTCGATGGCGATTACGCCAGCGTTACCGAGCAGAGTGGCATCCAGGCTGGTGCAGGCGGGTTCGATATCACCGTTGCGGGCAATACCGAACTGAAGGGCGCGGTGATCGCCAGCACGCAGGAAGCCGTGGATGCAGGCGTGAATCGACTGCAGACCGGCACGCTGACCACGTCCAACCTTGAAAACCACAGCCAGTACAATGCCAAGGGCGTCAGCCTGTCTGGCGGTTACAGCGCGGCAGGCGAAGGCGGCGCAACCGAAGGCAGCCCGAGCACCACAAACAACGGCAGCAACTGGTCGTGGCAGAACTTCAACACCGGTGCGCAAGGCGCATCCGCTGGCTACGGCAGTGAGAAGGGCACGGAGAACTCGACGACAAGCAGCGGCATCAGTGGCGGCACAGTGGTCATTACCGATCAGTCAGGCCAGCAGGCGCTGACCGGCAAGAGCGCAGAACAAGCGCTCGCCGCGCTGAATCGTGATGTGCTCACTGGTGATGACGCCAATGGCCTGGCCAAGGCCTGGGATGGTCAGAAGCTGCAGCAGCAGGTTGAAGCGCAGGCGCAGATCACGGCGATGTTTGGGCAGCAGGCTAGTAAGGCTGTTGGTGACTATGCAGAAAAGCAGATGGAGCTTGCCGCGGAGAGCCGTAAGAAGGCTGCAGATGCGACAGACCCCGCTGAGAGGGATGCGTTGAATGCCTTGGCCGACCAGCTGAATAGTCAGTGGGGCGAAAGCGGAAGTTTGCGTGTGCTCGCACATACCGTGATTGGCGGCCTAACCGGCGGTGTTGGTGGTGCGGCAGGTGCAGCCGCCGGTACGTTGACCGCGCCAAAGGTGGCCGACGCACTGCGCGAAGCCGGGGTGACCGGGCCGCTGGCTGATGTGCTGACAGGGGTAGCTTCAACAGCGGTGGGTGCTGCTGCGGGTGGTACTGCTGGTGGCGCGGCTGGATTGAACGAGGTGGCAAACAATTGGCTGTCACATAAGCAAACTGCTGATGCGAATTTGGAGTTGGCTGGCTGTGAGGTCGCCGGCGGAAATGTGAGAGCCTGCAAGGATGCGGTGATTGCCAAGACTGATGCGTTGGATGTGAGCCAGCAGGAGAACTGGAGGGCCTACCAAGAGCGAGTAGAGCAGGAGCTGGCGGCGGAGCAACTGGGAGGCGCGTGGTACTCAAAAGAAGAATACATGAGTAAGGCCGCGGAGCTGTCAGCCATATACTGGAATGGCTCCGGTGAGACTGAAGGATCTGCTGTTTTCACCGGATACGAGCCAGCACGTGGTGCGGGCTATGTAATGCGCAGTATCCTCGGAAGCGCAAATGATTACGTTGGATTCTTTTCAAGGCCTGGTTTCCTGGTTCTAAAAGACATGGCTGGTGGTGCAATACTTGGTGTCAAAAACCTCGCTACTTCGACGGTGGACTATTTGAAAAGTCCCCTTCCTGCGGCAAATTTGAGTGCAAGTATTGATAACAAGTTCACGCTGACTACGCGTGAAGGCGCGGAGATTGTAGTTGGAGTTGCAATTGGTGTTGCTAGCGATGGTTTGATTTCAGGACTATCTAAAGCTGATGTCACGCCCGTAGGGCCGAAAGGAGAGACGCCGCCGCATTTGCACCCAGATGCAATCATAGGGGATGGTCTGATAGACCATCCCGTAAAGAATATTGATGAACTTTGGAAGTTGAGTCCGACTCTTCGCGGGTCCACAATCGAGTCGATTCTGTCCAAAACTGATTACAAGGATTGGTACAATATTGGGCAGTCGCAGCGTGGTAAGTTCCCTCTGATTGACTTTCAGAAGGGCGATAATCTTGTTAGTCTGAAGACTATTGATACGAGAGGGTCATCTTGGGTCTATGATATGCGAAATCATATTCAAGAACTGTCTCAAGCTACGGCTACTGTTGATGGGCGCAAGGCGATTATGATTTTGGATATTCGTACCCAGCCAGGTGGGGCGGCCTTGGCGCAGAGTTTGGTTAAGTTTGGTTCTGATCGTGGCATTATCGTTAATATTGGAGATTTCGATGGGCGGTGAAGTATTCGAGGCTGTATTCAAATCGAATTTTCAAGATCTTCATTCGGTGTCATATTTGGTGGGTATCCTCGAAGGGTCTTTGAATTTCGACTTGAAGGATCGCAATATTCAAATGACGCTAGACGATCTCAGGTCCAGACGATCTCTGCCTGTCTGCCTTAGTTTGAACGGGGCAGAAGTTCAGTTTGGGTCAATTCCTGGAAATCACTCTTTTATACAGGTGATTGGCAGCGGGCAGGCGTGGGATGCGTGGGTGAGGTTGGCCATGAGCTTTCCTGAGTTCTTATATGCACGAAGAGTTGATAGGGATTTTGACTACTGGAGTAATGTTCTTGACGTTAATATTATTGCTGATGGTGGGTTTGATATTTCAGATTTGAAATTGGTGTCAAATGGTTTGCCTCCTCCTTTGGCTAAGATGGTTGTTGATATACGAGATAATCCCGGGAGGCGGGTAATTAAGGAGGGCTATGTTGAGGCCGTCGGAAGCACCATGTGGTTAACCGATGATTTCCTCGGCTTGGTAGGATTTTATGGTGGGTTTGATCGTCTTTTGGCGGCGGGATGGAGTGTTGATAGTTTCGACGCGGGTTGTGTGAGGATTGACGTTAATCAAGATGTATTTTCTTGTAAAGGCGACAAGCTCGTTCAGTACAAGCTTCGGGCTGCACTGTATGGATGAGGGGTTAGGAGTTAGGAATGGCGGTGTAAGGTTTACTTAACCGTTGATGTTTTTGGGTAGTCGGAGCGTCAGGAGCGGTGCCTGAGAAATGGTGTCAGGTTCATATTTGGCCGTCTTTGTTCTTGATTGGCCGATGCGCTGGATGAGTTTCCGCGCGCGGTTAGGTTTCGGCTTCGACAATTGTCCGAAATCGCGAGGAGCCAAACGCTCGCTATCGCTGCAATGTCATACGGATCTGCTCTAGCTCCAGATCCATCGTTCCCTCTTGCAGGAACTGCCGGCGACAGGTGGCACACAATGCTAGCCTGATCGGCAACATTGTGTGCGGTGACGAAGTGAAGAGGTGGCTATGGTGGTTTTTACTGGCGGGATCTACGGCCGCTTCTGTGATATCCCTTTGATTCATGCGTCGAATTTGATGGCGGATCGCGGTGCTTCGATTAAGCGGATCATCGACAACGGGAAGTCTTGGTTGCTAGGGAAGGTCTGAAGAATCAGCTCATACCCTTTGTTATGCAGCGATTGAACTAGCGCGGTCGGCAGCCTGCATCAAATCGGTAACTTTCATGCCTAACTTCGCACAGCAGGACGGCATTTCCCGTCCTGCAGGCGCAATTACCCCATCTGCGGCAGTAGCTGCCGCCGCACCATCCACAAGTTCGACAGCGCAAACAGCGTAAGCATCTGCGCCGTGTTCTTGGCCAGGCCGCGGTAGCGCACCTTGGTGTAACCAAACTGGCGCTTCACCACCCGGAACGGGTGTTCGACTTTGGCGCGGACACTCGCCTTGAAGTGCTCCCAGCGACGTGCATGTTTGAAGTCGCGCTTGCTCTTGATAGCACGCAGTCTGGAAGGCTTTTCGGCGATCAAAAACGCTGCCACGACGTCCTGCAGCTCCGCACGATTCTCCGCACCGGCATATCCGCTGTCGCCATAGACCTCCTGTTCGCGGCCATGCAACAGGTGCTGCACCTGGGTGACGTCACCCACATTAGCCGCCGTGCAATGCGCGTGGTGAACGAGCCCGGAGTGCTCATCCACACCGATATGCGCCTTCATCCCGAAGAACCACTGATTGCCCTTCTTGGTCTGATGCATCTGCGGGTCACGCTTGCCGTCGTCGTTCTTGGTTGACGATGGCGCGTTGATGATCGTTGCATCGACAATGGTGCCGGCGCGCAGGCTCATGCCCTTACGCGCAAGGTGCGCGCTGATCTGCTTGAACATTGCCGCTGCCAGTTGGTGCTTCTCCAGAAGACGGCGGAAGTTGAGGATGGTCGTCTCATCCGGAATCTCCTCCAGCCCGCCCAACTGAGTGAACTGGCGCATCACCGGCGTATCGCACAAAGCCCCTTCCATCGCCGGGTCGCTCAATGCGTACCACTGCTGCAACAGGTGGATGCGCAGCATGGTTTCAAGCCGATACGGTTGCCGGCCGGGGCCGCCTGTCTTTGGGTAGTGCGGTTCGATCAACGCCAACAGCGCTTTCCACGGCACCACCTGCTCCATCTCGGACAGGAATATCTCGCGCCGTGTGCGCTTGCGTCGGCCTTGTTGTTCGGCGTCGCCAAAGGTCAGTTGCATGGGCGTATCAGGCTCCCGAATCGAGGCTTCAAGTCTGACAGGCTGCGGGTGATTTGTTCAGACCTTCCCTAACCGGCGGTGTTGGTGGTGCGGCAGGTGCAGCCGCCGGAACGTTGACCGCGCCCAAGGTTGCTGAGGCACTGCGCGAAGCCGGGGTGTCCGGGCCGCTGGCTGACGTGCTGACAGGGGTAGCTTCAACAGCGGTGGGTGCTGCTGCGGGTGGTACTGCTGGTGGTGCGGCTGGAATGAATGAGGTGGCCAACAACTACCTGACGCATCAACAGATAGAGCATTTCGAGGGGTTGTTGGAGAAATGTGGCGCAGATATGCAGTGTAGGGTGAATGTAATTCGGCGCGCGCAGCTAGTCTCTGTGGCTCAAGATGAGGAAATGCGTGCGCTTTGCTCCGTTGCACCTTCAAGCGCCGCTTGTGCGACATCGCTGAACCACGCTATTGAATATAAAAAGAGTAGCGGTTCGGAATCTTTCATTGTTTATTCAGATTACGTTCGCAGCTCGAACTTTCTTCGAGAGTTTATTCAGTCTGATACAGGATCCCAATTTCGATCATATGTCTTTGAAGGGACAGGGATAGAAGGCGTTTATCTAACTCCAATCGAAAATAGGATTGCGGCCGCGGGTTACTGGGCGAGCAATACCGAATCTGCCATTGATAAGCATGGGGGCTGGTCTGAAGAGGCCGGCTTGGCGGTAACCCTCGGTCTTGCTCAGGTTGCTTCAGCAAAGATTGGGACGGCACTTGGGCTTGTGGGGCAGAACGGAGGCTTCAATCCTGGCGGAAAGGGAGCTGCGTGGGGCGTAGCGCCTTCTGAGAGTGGGAGGGGTAGCCCGATTCCGTATAGGGAGAATACTGCCGCTTCGAACGGCTTGGTTTATCGATCAAATGGCAAGCACACTCCGGGGCAGGCAGGGTTTAACCGTGACGCGGGTGTTGAACCTGCAAATTCGCTACAATTATTTAGTGGTGCTGTTCCATTTGGGAAGAAGATGTACGCGAAGGATTCCGCTGGTAATGTGCACCAGTTTACATACACCGGTGCTGGTGACAATACATGGCATTGGGCTGGAAGTACCGGTGATAAGTCAGCCCCTTTGCCAAAGGGAAATATTCCAACGGAAGTTAGGCGTGCCTTGGGCATAGGAGGTAAGTGGCGGTGATTGTTGGTAATCCAGATCGCTTTGCGATATTCATCGATTGGGTGCCTGATTGGTATACAAGCGAGTACGGCTATAACGGGGCTTTCCACTATGTGGTCAATGGAGAGTTCTATCCGCCAATGCTGGTTGCCGCCCCTTTAAGTGGGGAGGTTTATAGCTTCGAGGTGGATAATTCAATTGTGGCGACTCCGGAAGATAAGGATATTTTCTTTATGCCGAAGGAAGTGGCATTTAGGGTGATGATGGAAAAAATTTTTCCGGATTATTTTGACCGAGATGTTGAGATTTCTGATGATTTCGTCACGGATTTCTCGTTCAAGGCTTCAACCGACCAGATGGAGAATCTAGGTTGCTTCTTCTTTGCGGTTTCTTGGGAAGGACTAACACGAATTCTAGGGGCTAGACTTGGTGAATTTGTTCCAAATGGGGATGGTGGGCGTGAGTGGTCAGCTTTCAGATCTCCTGATGTTTGCGAGGTTGTGTTGGGGGGGGGGGAGTTGTTGGAGCTGGTGGCGGGCGTTAAATCTGCATGGAACGGTATCGAGGTGCGGGTTGGTGATGAGAGGCGCAGAGGATAGGTGGGCTGTATATTCAAGAATTTTCGTTGTTGCTTAGCGGCTAGATAATTGGCTGGGCCAAATAGGGAGGGTGGTTTTGGTGTTTTAGAACGGCACCTTGAAGTAAACAAGCCTAAGCGATCTTGGTGGAAGCCCCGAGTGGAGAGGGGCGACTCTCCTCTTTGATAGGGACCAAGGCTGGGAAAGCCAGGGTTTGGGAGATGCTCCATGAGGATAGTGCTTGGGTTTAGATGTGTGAGGTTTGAAGCTTAGAATGGTGCATAGTCTGCTTGTCGGGGTTATTCAGCCCGAAATGCTTTAGGAATGCTTGGATTGAATTCGCGGAAAGAGGTGTTTCCTGATGCCGCGAAGGTCGAGGTCGATCACATCCTGCCCAGAAAATTCTTCTCCCAGATCCGCGGATTCGACTAATTGCCTAAATCTACGAGAGACGAACTGACGGATATGGTGGATAACTTGCAGCCTATGGCAAAAGGGGCGAATTGTTCAAAGAACTGTTTAGTTGAGTTTGTTGACGGCGGATGGGAGACTTGGAGAGGGCAGGAAGTGTCGGATAACTACAAGAAGTATTTGTTGGATCGTCATAACTCTGTTCGAGAGAAGGTTGAGGAAGTAATTTATTCGATGAGAAAGGGTGGGCGCGAGTGAAATTGTGAAAGTCGCATCGAGATATTATGATGGCGGAATGTACTCCTCAATGGTTGCTATGCCGGAGGATGTGCATGCTGGCGTGTTGATGGGCAAACGCGGACAGGCCTGTGAGTCGATACTTTCTAAGGGTAAGTCATGGCTTATCGAGTCATTTGCCACTTATCAGCCAGAGTCCTTTCGAACTATTTGCCATGAAGGTGGTGAGTTGCTTTTGGGCGTAAGTACGTTCGATGATCCGGTGAGAGAGGGCCGCGGGAAGGTGATGCTGCCGGATCTAATTATGTGTTTCCCGTCCTGTTTGGTGATTGTCGATCCCGGGAGATTGGCTGACAACTTTGAGGACGGCTGGGATTCATTCGGTTCTTTGCTCGCTCTGCCCGAAAGCATTTCAAGGTCGTGGTTGTGGAGGACGGGGGGGTGGAAGATACCTGCCGAGTTGCCGTCGAACCCGCTGATCAACCGAGGATTAGTTGCGCACCCGCGTTCGTCTTGGGTGCCGGTGAACAGAGTTCTAGAGTCCTTTGATCGGAAGAGTGCGGGGGCTAGGATGTCCATGCTCGTCGAGAGATTGCCAGGCGCGGTTGATACCCGGTTGGATATGGATGGAGAGGCTTACCAGTGGACAGCCATGCGTTGCTTTCTAGATACGAGGCCTGGTAACGAAGGTGGACCGCATGGGGACCAGTTTTTTGTTATCGATTCATGCAGGGATGGGCGCGTCTATCATATTCATGAAGGGAATGTGGATTCTATTCGAGTGCTGGACAGGCCCGGTGAGGCGATAGATTTTTATTCCTCCCATGTGTTAGCTGGAAATGGAGGGCAGTTCGACTTCATGCCGTGGAGCCGTCCGCTGTGAGGTGTGTGGTAAAGGACCGGGTGCTGTTGCAGCTTGCGCTTCGACCAAGGCAATAGGGTGGAAAGATTCAGCAAGAGACAGAGCAGGCGGCTGGATGGCGCGATGTGGTTCTCGATGTCGCTCAGAACACGTCACCGAAGTACACGACAAGACGGTCACAAAGTCCGGTTTGTTCTCTGGCGGGGGTTGGTTTCACCATCGGCAAGCAGCGCACGGACACCACGGCGAACATTGAGGAGAGGACGCACACCGGCAGCCTGATCGGCAGCACGGACGGTCGCGTGGATATCGCCGCTGGTCGCGATGTGCCGATCACCGGCAGCGATGTGTTGAGCCGGGACGGCATCGGCATCATCGGCCAGAACGTGACCATCCAGGCGGCCGAAGACAGGAACAGCGTCACCGAAACCCAGAAGTTCAAGCAGACCGGCATCAACGTAAGCTTGAAGGGCGGTGCGGTGGATACTGCCCTTGCCGTGAAGAACAGCGTCGAGCTGACCACCTCCCAGTTTTTTGAGCCATCCACAAGTAGAGATATTCGGCGAAACTAGTCCAGAGCAGCGGCGGGGCGTGAAAGCGCATGATTACCATGCGCCTGCGATAATTCACAAAAATTCAGGTCTCACGGAAGACACCATGCACGTTTCTGATCTTGTAAATCTGGTTGGTGCCAACGGTAGCGATCCGCAGCTTGCGGAGTGGTTCGAGCGTCATGGAGTCGGCAAGCCGCCTGTTTCCATCACCGCCAATCAGGGCACCAAGTGCATCAAGGACAAGCGTCATGAGATGGAGCACTACTTTGCGTTCGACATCATCAATGACCGCTTCTATCCGCCGGCCGATGGTCAGCGCAGCGGCTTGGTGTGCTATCTGCAAGCTGTGTTGCTGTTCTCACGCAAGCCCAAGGGCAATGTGGCGCTGCCGGCTGGATTCTGGGAAGGCTTCGTAGGGCCGGATGCCAGCTTTGACGAGTGCATGGCATTCTTTGACGGCAACGTGGACGCATACACCGATGAGCATCTCTTTCGAAAGCCATTGGGTGAGGATGTCGAGCTCAAGCTTTGGTTCTCTGCCAAGAAGCAACGGGTGGATTCCATGCAGATCAGCATCGTGCAGGACCGCCAGTTCCTGGGGCATCACGAGTTCGATCAAGAGAACCCCCACAACACGGTGAAGCCGGCCGCCACGCTGGTGATCAAATGGCTGTTCGACGGGCGCCATCTGCGGCTGGCTGACGAGGTGTATGCGAAGGGGCTTGCTGATGATCACGCACGGATTCTGGATTTCGTGCGACAGCATCTGAGAGGCCACGTGTGGGGATCGCAGCTCAATGACGATCAGGTAGTGCGGCAAGTGCTGAGCCATACCCAGACCAGTCGGCCGCTGAAGCTTTCGAGCGGGGAATCGCTGGAGCTGTTCGCGCAGACGCTGTATTTGCAGGCGGCTGGTGCTTGGGACGCTTATCAATCTGTGTACAACGATGACTCGCTGGAAGACTGGGGTGGATCTGTTGATCGGTTCCGGGAGTCGGTGGTGCTGGATGCGGGTCAGCGACAGGTATTCCTGGATATCTTGCATGACGCCTATCGTCTGGTTGCTGCGGATAAGGCATAGAGGAATCTGATCAGCGCGATGCTTCAGCAGTTGCAGTATCCGTAGCCCAGGTAAGCACAGTGCACGCGGGAGCGGAGATCTACAGGTCTTTCAAGCTGTTCGCCAACGGCCCCGGGTGCGCAGTGCTTATCCGGGCTGCAGCGCGAACGGTCGCTGCGTGACGTTCTCGTATTTCAGGCAGAAGCATCGTACTGATCAGCTGGAGGAATGTCGGCCGGATGTGATCGCGTTGAAACTTCGGGCCCGATTTGAATAGCCATGCATAGAGCGGTGAGACCGTAAGACTCGGTGTTTGCTGGTTTGGAAGCCAAACTCCATAGCCTGAGAGCAGTGCGCCACTTACTTTGGGGGCTTTCTCTATGGAAATACCCAGCAACAGCTGGCTAGAATCGGCCAACGCGGGCTGGACGCCCGTTTGAGGGGGCGAGATGCAGATGATGAAGCTGGGGATGGCTTTGGTGCTGTCTGTTTGTTCGGTCAGTAGTTGGGCTGCTGTGGATCTGGGGCAGTTCATCCGCAAAGATGAGTTCAACGAGATCAAGTTGTCGCCAACGGGTAAATATTACGCGGCCACGGTGCCGCTGGAAGACAAAACTGCACTTGTCATTTTTACCCGGGAAGGCAACAAGCAGTCCGGGATGTTTGTCCTGCAGCGCAATATGCACGTGAACAGTTTTGACTGGGTAAACGATGAGCGCGTGCTGATTGGTATCGCCGAGAAGTTCGGCCTGCTGGATCAGCCACGTCTTACTGGCGAGTTGTATGCCATCAATGCTGACGGCGGCCAGGCGGAATTGCTGGTTGGCTACCGAGTGCAGGGCAATGGGCCCGGCACCCGTATTCAGCCAAAAAAGGTCGAAAGCGTGGCTGCTTTTCTCGTCGACGCACTGTCTGCGGATGATCGGAATGTGGTGGTATCGACATGGCCCTTGGGTACGATGGAGCCGTTCACCCGCGCCGAGAAATTGGACGTGAACAGCGGGCGTCGTACCGTGGCCGCGACGGTGCCGGTGCGCAACGCGAGCTTTGTCACCGACAACTCTGGTGAGGTGCGTCTTGCCCTGGGATCGGGCTTGGACAACATCAGCAAGCTCTACTACCGCGATGCTGCAGGCGCTGAATGGCGATTGATCAACGATCAAAAAGCGAATGGCCGCATCGAGGTGCCGTTGGGTTTTTCGGCAGACAACACATTGGCCTATCTGCAGGTGCGCGGTGAAGGCCCCGGGCCGGACAGCATCGTGGCTTGGAATCCTGCTACCAGTGCCCGTACTACGGTGCTACGCGACGAGGCTGCGGACCCTTGGTCCATCATCTATCGCAACGGTACGAGCGTGCCAGTAGGTGCACAGGTGATGGATGGGCGCCATCGCAGTGTGTTCTTCGATGACGATGTGCCAGAAGCACGCTCATACCGCAGCCTGGAAGCCGCATTTCCGGGGCAGTCGGTGCGGATCACCTCCAGTACCAAGGACGGCCAGTTATCGATGGTGAGAGTCTGGTCCGGCAATAATCCGGGCGACTTTTACCTGTACGACTCCGCTGCCAAGAAACTGAGTTTCGTGGTCGCAAGTGGCAGCTGGATCGATCCGGACGCGGCAGCTGTTGTTGAGCCTTTCAGCTTTGCGGCCCGCGATGGACTGAAGATCCACGGCTATCTGACCAAGCCGCGTGGTGTCAGCGGTGCACGCCCGATGGTGCTGATGCCGCATGGTGGGCCGTATGGAATTTTCGACGAATGGCGTTACGACCGTGACGCGCAGATGTTGGCGGCGGCGGGCTATACGGTAATGCAGGTGAACTATCGCGGCTCGGGTAACCATGGCTGGGCATTCCGTCGCGCCGGTGCGCAGCAATGGGGCGGATCGATGCAGGATGACCTCACCGATGCCACCCGCTGGGCTGTCCGCGAAGGCCATGCTGATTCGACAAAAATTTGTATCTACGGTGCCAGCTACGGCGCCTATGCCGCGCTGATGGGCGCAGCCAAGGAGCCTACGCTTTACCGTTGTGCCGGTGGCTACGTGGGCGTTTACGACTTGCCGATGATGCAGCGTGCGGATGCACGTACCGCTCGCAGCCTGGGCAACTGGTCCAAGGACTGGGTGGGCGAAGATCAGGCTGCGCTGGCCGCGTCGTCGCCGAACCGCTTTGCCGATCGGATAAAGGTGCCTGTGTTCCTCGCTGCCGGTGGCGAAGACGAGATTGCGCCAATCGAGCACACCCGGATGATGGAGGCCGCACTGAACAAGGCTGGCGTTCCGGTTGAGTCGCTGTACTTCAGCACGGAAGGGCACGGTTTCTATACTGAGCCGCACCAGCGTGAGTACTACGGTCGATTGCTGGGTTTCTTGTCGCAGCACCTGGGCGGTGAGAAGGCGAAGTAGGCGCACGTGGCGCGTAGTTGGGGGCGTGCAAATCGCCCCCGCTACCTGACCAGCCCGGGTCTTTGCAGACTGGCCTCATTGCGGCGCGGGCGCTGCTCGGTACAACGGCATGCTGGAGTTGCCTGCCTGGGTTTGCCTCGGAAACCACAGCAGATGTCGTGCCGGCACTCGCAGGGCAGTTAGGTCTGTTGATCTGACGTACGAACTGGCCCGGCGAGGGTGGGCTCCTCAGCCAGACGCTCGGCCATGAAGTGGATGAAAGCCGTCAGTTTTGGTGGCAGATGACGCGTTGGCGTGTACAGCACCCAGGCCTGTCCGCCGTAGTTGCTTTGAAATGTCCAATCGCTGAGAACCTGCACGATGCGTCCTTGCTGCAGCGCTTCTTTGGCGGTGAAGTAGGGCAGGCTGCCGATGCCGAGGTTGTTCAGCACGGCATCGAGCCGCGCGCCGGTATGGTTGACCGCATAGCGGCCGTGCACATTGACGTTTACGGTCTTGCCTTGACGTTGCAGCTTCCAGCGCGCATCGTCGGGCGCTTCGCCCAGATAGATGCAGTCGTGATCGCGCAGATCCTGCGGCTGTGAGGGTGTGCCGCGTGTCCGTAGATATGCCGGTGATGCGCACAACAGATGATCGATGCTGATCAAGGGGCGGCCCATCAGGCCGGGTGCGGGCTGGTCGGAAATGCGTATGGCCAGATCGATTTCGTCATCGATCAAATCCAGCTGGCGGTCCTCGAAGCGCAGTAACAGGTCGATCTTGGGATGGCGCGCCAAAAAGTCAGCAACGTGCGGATGGATCAAGGCGCGGCCCACGGCTTTGGGGACACTGACGCGCACCAGCCCCTGTGGTTCGGGGCTGAGCTGGTGGGATATGGACATCACCGATTGGGCCGCATTGGACACGTCGGTGCAGTGCTGGAATACCGCCTGCCCAAGGTCGCTCAGCCGCAGCTTACGTGTGGAGCGCTGCAACAAGCGAATGCCCAGTGCCTTCTCCAGGCGAGCAACCGAACGGCTGGTGGCCGAGGGGGTGGTGCCGAGCTGGCGTGCGGCTTCGGAGAAGCTTCCGGTCTCCACTACCTTTACGAAGATCACCATGTCGGCCATCAGTGCGATGGTTTTATTTGTGCTCATGGCGCAAAGATCATTTGGTTCTTTGGGTGATTCCCCAAGTCTGATCCGGGAAATAGAATTTTTCCAGCCGCTCCTTACCTGACTTGGAACCAAATTTTGATCGCTTACTACCCCGAGTTCATTTCGCTGGCGCTGATCCATCTATTGGCCGTCATCGCGCCCGGGCCCGACTTCGCTGTCACGGTGCGGCAGAGCGTGCGCAAGGGGCGGCGGGCTGGGATATGGGTGGCGATCGGAATCGGCGCTGGCATTTCGGTCCATGTCCTCTACACCTTGCTGGGCGTGGGTGCGTTGTTGCATGCCCAGCCATCCTTGATGGCGGTGGCTAAAATTGCCGGAGCGCTCTACCTGCTCTATCTGGTGTTTTCCTTCCTGCGCAGCGCGAAGCAGGACAATCCAGTTGTAGAGATCGAGGGTGGTGCGGTAGTCGAAGGGGGCGCTTGGCGATCATTTGCACTGGGCTTCATGACCAATGCCACCAACCCAAAAGCAACATTGTTCTTCCTGGCCATTTTCACCACGGTGGTCAGTGCAGCGACGCCGCTGAAGGTTCAGGCGCTTTACGGCCTTTGGATGTGCCTGGTCAATGCGGGCTGGTTCGTGCTGGTCAGCCTGGTCTTCGCCCAACCGAGCGTGCGGCAGAAGTTCCTGCGCATGGGTGGACGCCTGGAGGCGGTGATGGCGCTGGTGTTCTTCGCGTTTGCGCTGCGCCTGCTATGGGAAGTTGGCAGCACTTACCTCAAGGGTGCTGCTGGATGAGATGTGCGGCGGGCAGCGTATTCAAAGGGCTGATACGCGCACCGGCGGTCCATCTTCCCTGAGTAGCTGCACTTTCCAATGGAAGCGCGGGGCGTCATCGGAGGCGAGCTGGAAGCGGGCGTTTCGCAGGAAGGCGGCCAATGCACTCATCAGCTCAACCAGCGCGAACAGCTTGCCACCGCAGGGCCTCGGAAATGAAGTCAGCCAATGGGGTGCACTCGGCCAGCGCCGCCCAGCCGCAGCTTTGATCTACCAGCGCGACCTCGCCGCAAACGGCTGTGCGCACACGTTGCCGTTCGCCCGGGGCAAGTTGGAAGTAGGCGAGAACCGCCAGCACCGCGATCAGTTCCGATAGTCATCGATGATGGCGAGCATCTGTCAACGGCGAGGAACTGATCCTGATTCGACGTAGATCACAAGCTGTGTGGAGTTGGTCAGAATCGCTGGAGTGCGCGGGCTTTGCCAGGAGCGTATTCACCTTTGAGACATCCAATATGTTTGCCGCCGCAGCTGCGTATCCAGGCTGCGGCATCAGTGAATGAGTAACTTCCTGATGGGGACATGGGCCAGCGCTTTATAAGCGGTTCTGTTCGGCGACGCGCCAAGAATGTTGGGTGCTGATTGCGAATCGTCTGCAAAATGCCTGCGCAATCATGGTTGTCGTTGCATCAGCTTCACTGCTTCAGGACTCTACTGTCACTTGCATCAACGGATGCGTCACGTTGGCAATGGAAATGATGCGGTGCATGCGCGTAGCGGGTGCAACGTGGCATTCCGTTCGCTGATCAAGGGAGTGAGCGGTGAAGAAGATTTGTGTTTGTTCGAGCCTTACGCTGACCGCTCGGTTGTGCGGTGTTTCATTCGCGCTGATGGCCGGTTCTGCGCTGGCGGCGGATGCGGCTTCGGCGGAGTCAGCGTGGATGCTGGGTGATTGGCATGGAGCTCGGCCCCGCTTGCAGGCGGCTGGCTACGACTTCACTATCGGATACGTGGGCGAGTTCGCAGGCATCCTTGACGGTGGCTATCGCGATGACCATCTCGGCCGTTTCAGCGGCCAGCTTGCACTGGGGGCGCACCTGGATCTGGACACGCTGTTCAGTTGGAAGGCCGCTGAGTTCCAGCTTTCCGTCACCGAGCGCAGCGGGCGTAGCCTGTCCAGCATTGGTATTGCCGATCCGCGCACCGGCCAACTCAGCTCGGTGCAGGAAATATGGGGGCGGGGACAAAACTGGCGGCTGACCCAGTTGTGGTTCAAGCAGCAGTACTTTGACGGGGCGCTCGATGTGAAGCTGGGGCGCTTTGGTGAGGGAGAGGATTTCAACAGCTTCCCCTGTGACTTCCAGAATCTGGTGGCATGCGGCTCGCAGGTGGGCAACTGGGCTGGTGGCATCTGGTACAACTGGCCGGTGAGCCAATGGGCGGCGCGGGTCAAGCTCAAAGTCACGCCCGAGCTGGCGTTGCAGGTGGGGGCTTACGAGCAGAATCCCCTGTTGCTGGACGCACGACGCGGTTTCACTTTCAGCACGCGGGGGCGCGCTGGGACCTTGCTGCCCGTGGAGTTGGTCTGGACTTCCGACCACGCGGTTGCTGGTTTGCCGGGCGAATATCGGTTGGGTTACTACCGCAGCACGGCGCGGGCCAAGGACGTGTTCCAGGACATTGATGGTTTGCCGCAGGCGATGATAGGTAATGACTTCAGGACACGGGATGGAAAACACGGCGCGTGGTTTACTGCGCAGCAGCAGGTGACGCGCTTGGCCGGTGATGGATCACGTGGGCTGACGCTGTTTGCCAACCTGACCAGCCACGACAAGGCGACCAATGTGGTGGACAGTTTTCAGCAGATGGGTCTGGTGTATCGGGGGCCGTTCAACACACGCCCGGAGGATGCTATTGGCTTCGCTGTTGGGCGAATCCATGTGAATGGAGATGTGACCCGCCGTCAGCGCATGTTGAATGCAGTCAACGGCGTTGATGACTACGCAGATCCGCTGTATCAGCCGCTGCAGAGCACTGAACACAACGCGGAGCTGTACTACGGGGTGCATGTAAGTGATTGGCTGACGGTGCGGCCGAACCTGCAGTACGTCAAGCACCCAGGCGGTGTTGAACAGGTGGACGACGCATTGGTGGCAGGCGTGAAGCTGCAAGTGGCGTTGTAGCGATTCCATTGTGGGAGCGGCGTAAGCCGCGAAGCTGACGGTCAGTCAGATTGCGGAGATCTCTGTCATTCAATCGGCACCGGCTTCGCGGCTCACGCCGCTCCCACAAGATGCGGGATTCACAGCACGTCGTGGATCACCGTTTCAGCGGCGGCGAAGCGTCGCAGCCGCCGGGCTTTTGTAGGAGCGGCGTAAGCCGCGAAGCTAATAGTCGGTCAAACCGCAGAGATCTCTGTCATTCAACCGGTACCGGCTTCGCGGCCTATGCCGCTCCTACAATAAAATGAAGGGCGTCGGGTCAGCGCACGCCGTGCATCATCCGCTTCAGCAGTGGCGAGGCGAGCAGGGCGACTACCGCACAGCCCAGACCGATCCACATCAGCAGCCAGAACAGGTGTTCGTAGCGGCCCGCCGCCTCGGCGATGTTCATCACTTCGCCTTCGGGTACGTCGATGGCGGCCAGCTTGCCGAACAGTGCAGCCAGGGTTTCGGAGAACGCCGTGGCCAGGAACCAGGTGCCCATCATCAGGCTGACCACGCGCGGTGCCGCCAGCTGGGTGACAGCTGACAGGCCAACCGGTGACAGGCACATTTCGCCAATCTCCAGGATCAGATAGGCGAGCACCAGCCACCACACACTGGCCATCTGCCCGGTTGCGCCTACCTGCTGCGCGGCCAGGGCCAAGGGCACGAAGGACAGGGCGCCAAATACCAGGCCGAACGAGGACTTCAACGGCTTGGACGGGTCAAGACGGCGCTTGTCCAGCCACGCCCACAGTGCGGCGAACAAGGGCGCAAGCAGCACCAGGAACAGCGCACCCAGATAGGTCAGGGAGCCGGCGGTCTGCGGCAGCACCAGGCAATCGCGGATCAGCATCACCAGCATTGCGGCGACGATGATGGCGAACAGCAGACGCGGCGCGTTCGAGGATGGATCGCGGTCCGACAGGCGCGCGGCGACCACGAAGCCCAGCGGTGCCAGCAGCAACGAAACGATGGACCACGGCAGCGGGGTGCCGTCGCGGATCACCAGCGATGGCACCAGATCCTTGGTCAGCAGACGGTCGGTGAAGGTGACCCAGGAGCCGTAGGTCTGCTCATACAGCGTGAAGAACACCAGCGCCATGAAGATCAGCACCATCAGCGCGATCATCTGCTGGCGTTGTTCCGGTGTGCATTGCGTGCCGGTGAACCAGGCAAACCACAGCAGTACACCACCCAGCACCACGATCATCAGCATCAGCGCCAGGCTGATTTCACCACCCAGGGCGAAGGCACCGTTGGCTGCGGCCCACATCAGTGCCGCGACAGGAACGATGCCGACGACGGCGACAGCGTAGATCAGCCATTCGCGCGGCACGCCGAGCACGCGCTCGCGCAGCGTCGCAGGCTGCGCCGGTTCGGCGTGACCTTGCAGGTACTTCTGTCCCCACAGGAACATCGCCAGGCCGACCAGCATGCCGATGCCGGCAGCGCCGAAACCGTACTTCCAGCCATAGGCCTCACCGAGGAAGCCACAGACCAGCGAGGCGAACAGGGCGCCGAGGTTGATGCCGGCGTAGAACAGGGAGAAGCCCGAATCGCGGCGTGGATCGTTGTCCGGATAGAGCTTGCCGACAATCGTGGAAATGTTCGGCTTGAGGAAGCCCACGCCCATGATGATCAGTGCCAGCGATAGATAGGTCACCGTCAGCGCGCCCTCATCGCGGACCACTTCGCCAGCCACCCGATGCGCCGCATGCCCCTCGAAGGCCATGCCGGCATGACCGAGCACCAGCAGGATGCCGCCGAACACCACCGCCTTGCGCATGCCCAGCCAGCGGTCGGCCAGCAGCCCGCCAAACACCGGGATGCAGTAGACCAGACCGCCGTAGGCGCCCAGCAGGTCCAGGCCGGCCTTGTCACCGAACAGGTGGTACTTGGTGAGGTAGAGCAGCAGCAACGCCTTCATACCGTAGAAGGAGAAGCGTTCCCACATTTCGGTGAAGAAGCAGACGTACACGCCCTTGGGGTGGCCGAGGAAGTCGTCGCTGCCGGTCGCCGGCAAGGAAGTTGTGGACATGGGCACCCGTCAAAATCGAAGGCCGCGAGTATAGGCGCGGTGTTGTCCAGGCATCGCCCGCAGCGCAACATCAGGCAAAACTCCTGCCGGGCTGTGCCGAATAGGGGCGCTGGCTGTGCCGCATGGGGGGCCGTGGCGCGCTGCGGCTGGACTTGCTGTTAAGCGGGCGTTAGCGTGGCGAAGGTTTTTTGCCATTCAAGGGCTTTCCATGAACAACGCTGCGCCTGCGCAGCTCACATTCCGCGCGGTGGTTCTTGCCATCGTGCTGGCTGTGGTGCTGTCTGCCGCCAATGCTTACCTGGGCCTGTTCGCAGGCTTGACCATTGCTACCGCCATTCCGGCCGCCGTCGTCTCGATGGGCGTGCTGCGTCTGCTTGGTGGCGGCACCATTCTTGAAAACAACATCGTCCAGACCGGCGCCTCGGCCGGTTCGTCGATTGCCGCCGGTGTGATCTTCACGATCCCGGCGCTGGTCATCATGGGCTACTGGCCGGACTTCAAGTACTGGTGGGTGCTGGGTATCGCCGGCCTGGGCGGCCTGCTGGGCGTGCTGTTCTCGGTGCCGCTGCGGCGCTCGATGATCGTCGAAGATCCGCTTCCCTTCCCGGAAGGCAAGGCTGCGGCCGAAGTGCTCAAGGCCGGTGAGAACCCGGGCCCGGGCATGAAGATCCTCGGTATCTCGGCTGCCATCGGCGGTCTGGTCAAGCTGGCAGCGGCCTCGGGCCTGCGCATCTTCCCGGATGCCTGGGCGCAGTCGGCCTATATCGGCAGCTCCAAGATCACCGCCTTCATCGGTACCAACCTGTCGCCAGCGCTGCTGGGCGTGGGTTACATCGTCGGCTTGAACGTCGGCATCGTGGTGGTGTCCGGCTCGATCCTGTCCTGGCATATCGCCATCCCCCTGTACCAGGCGTTCTTCCTGGGTGGTAACCCGGACCTGGCGGCCTCGCTGGCCAATGCCGGCTCGGCCGAATCGGCCTTTGCCATCTGGGGTTCGCAGATCCGTTACCTGGGCGTCGGCGCGATGCTGATTGGCGGCGTTTGGACCCTGTTCTCGCTGCGCAAGTCGCTGTTCAACGGCGTCAAGAGTGGTTTTGCTGCTGCCCGCAAGAGCAGTGGCCCGGCCCTGGCCGAGACCGAACGCGATCTGCCGATGAAGTGGATGCTGATCGCCCTGATCGCCTTCACCCTGCCGCTGCTGGGCCTGTACCAGGCCATCGTCGGCCAGTGGCATGTGTCGATCCCGATGACCATCATCATGATTGTCGCCGGCTTCCTGTTCGTGTCGGTGTCGGCCTATCTGGCTGGCCTGATTGGTTCGTCCAACAACCCGGTTTCGGGTATCACCATCTCCACCATCCTGTTCGCCTCGGTGGTGCTGGTGCTGCTACTGGGCAAGGACGGCCTGATTCCGGTCGGCGTCGGTGGTGCTCCGCTGGGCGCGGTGGCCGCGATCATGATCGGTGCGGTGGTCTGTTGTGCGGCCGCCGTTGGCGGTGACAACCTGCAGGACCTCAAGGCCGGTTATCTGGTCGGTGCTACGCCGTGGAAGCAGCAGCTGATGCTGGGCATTGGCGCATTCTCCTGCGCCCTGATCATGGCGCCGGTGCTGAACCTGCTGGCCCACGCCTACGGCATCGGTGCGCCGACTGCCGAGCACCCGAACTCGCTGGCTGCACCGCAGGCCAACCTGATGGCTTCGGTTGCACGCGGTCTGTTTGGTGGTGAACTGCCGTGGACGATGATCGCGCTGGGCGCGGGCGTTGGTGCGGTGATCATTGCCATCGACGAGTGGCTGAAGAAGACCGGCAAGCGCTTCCGTGTGCCGGTGCTGGCCGCTGCCATCGGTATCTACCTGCCGCTGGAGCTGATGGTGCCGATCTTCCTGGGCGGCCTGCTGGCTCATCTGGTCGAGCGTTTCCACAAGTTGCGTGCCGACGACGAAGAAGGCCGCGACCGTGTGCACCGCCCTGGCGTGCTGTTTGCTGCTGGTTTGATCACCGGTGAGGCGCTGATGGGTATCGCCATTGCGGTGCCGATCGTGGTCAGCGGGCAGGGCGACGTGCTCGCACTGCCGCTGGGTGGCTTTGCCGATACCTGGGCGAGCATGTCGGCCTGGGTTGGCCTGTTCGTGCTGTTCCTGGTTGGCCTGCTGATGTACCGCATCGGCAAGAAGGGCGAGCCGGCGGCGAAGGCTTAAGGGCTGACACTCGACGGGCCGCGAGGCATTCCCTTCTCCCGCTTGCGGGGGAAGGTGCCCCGCAGGGGCGGATGGGGGGAGCTTTTGATCTTTATTTGGCTGGCGGGCTTGAAGCTCTAGAGCCAAAGCACCCCTCCCCAACCCTCCCCTTGGCCTGTGGCCAAAGGGAGGGGGCTCAAGCCAAAGCCGCCCAAGGGCGGCTTTGCTGTTTCCGGCGGTTGCCCGGCCATGACTTCAAGCCTTTGCAGTGGGGCGGGCTGGCCGCCTACCATCGGGGTTTGCCTTTGCCTGGGAGTTGCCCATGAAGCTTCGTCACGCCCTGTTGCCGCTGTGCCTGCTGGCCGCCTTGCCATCATTGGCCAGTGCGCGCGGTTTTGAAGTCCGCGACATGGTCAAGCTGGACCGTGCGTCCGCACCGTTGCTCAGTGCCAATGGCGCACAGGTGGTGTTCGCCAAGCGCATCGTCGATGCCGACCTCAAGGCCAGCAGCAGCCTGTGGATCCGCGACCTGCGTACCCGCGACATGGCACCGCCGAAGCAGCTGACCCCGGCTGGCTGGAACGTCAATTCGGCCTCGATCGAGGGCCAGAACGTGTACTTCCTCAGCGCCAAGAACGGCAGCCAGCAGCTGTACGTGATGCCGTTGGCTGGCGGCGAGCCGCGACAGCTCACCGATTTCGCGCTGGACGTGGACAGCTACCGCGTCTCGCCACAGGGCGACCGCGTGCTGTTCAGCGCCGGCGTGTTCCAGGACTGCGGTTCGGACCTGGCCTGCACCAGCAAGCGTCTGGACAAGGACAAGGCTGACAAGAGCAGCGGCCAGGTCTACGACAGCATGTTCGTTCGTCATTGGGATACCTGGGCTGACGGCCGTCGCAACACGCTGTTCGTCGCGTCGCTGCCGGCAGCTGGTGCTGCTGCGGTGAAGGGCGCTTCGGCGATCAGCGCAACGCTGGCTGGCGACGCGCCATCCAAGCCTTTTGGTGGCAATGAAGACTTCGTCTGGTCGCCGGATGGCAAGACCGTCGTGGCCAGCATCCGCGTGCAGGGCAGCCAGGAGCCGTGGTCGACCAACTTCGACCTGTACCGCCTCGACGCAGCCGGTAAGAAGGCACCGGTCAACCTGACCGCTGCCAACCCGGCATGGGACGCCGGCCCGGTGTTCAGCGCCGACGGCAAGACCCTGTTCTACCGCGCGATGAAGCGCCCGGGCTTCGAAGCTGACCGCTTCGGCCTGATGGCGATGGACGTGGCCAGCGGCAAGGTCAAGGAAATCGCCGCACAGTGGGACCGTTCGGCTGATGGCATCACCTTGTCGGCGGACGGCCAGACCATCTACACGACCGCACAGGACATGGGCGAGCACCCGTTGTTCGCGGTCAACATCGCCAATGGCGAGCCGAGCAAGCTGGTGGGCGAGGGCAGCATCTCCTCCTTCGACATCGCTGGCGATGCGCTGGCCTTCACCCGCAACTCGCTGAAGAGTGGCGACCAGGTGTTCACCAGCAGCACCGCTGCCGGCGCACCGCAGCGCGCCATTACCCAGAGCGCCGGCGAAATGCTGGACGGGGTGAACTTCGGTGACTTCGAGCAGTTCTCGTTCAAGGGCTGGAACGACGAGACCGTGCACGGTTACGTGGTCAAGCCGCACAACTACCAGGAAGGCAAGAAGTACCCGGTGGCGTTCCTGATCCACGGCGGCCCGCAGGGCAGCTTCGGCAATGGCTGGAGCTATCGCTGGAACCCGCAGACCTATGCCGGTCAGGGCTACGCAGTGGTGATGATCGATTTCCATGGCTCCACCGGCTACGGCCAGGCCTTCACCGACGCGATCAGCCAGCATTGGGGTGATCGCCCGCTGGAAGACCTGCAGAAGGGTTGGGCCGCGGCGCAGCAGAAGTACAGCTTCCTCAACGGCGACAAGGCCTGCGCGCTGGGCGCCAGCTACGGCGGCTTCATGGTCAACTGGATCGCCGGCAACTGGAATGAGCCGTGGAAGTGCCTGGTGAACCACGACGGTGTGTTCGACCAGCGCGCCATGGGCTATGCCACCGAAGAACTGTGGTTCACCGAGTGGGAGCAGGGCGGTACTCCGTACGACGTGCCGCAGAACTACGAGAAGTTCAATCCGGTCAACCACGTCGCCAACTGGAAGAAGCCGATGCTGGTGGTGCAGGGCCAGCTGGATTACCGCATCCCGGTGGAGCAGGGCCTGGCCACGTTCACCGCGCTGCAGCGTCAGGGCATCGAGTCCAAGTTCCTGTACTTCCCGGACGAAAACCACTGGGTGTTGAAGCCGCATAACAGCGTGCAGTGGCACGACACGGTCAATGGCTGGTTGAAGCAGCACATCGGCGAGTAACGGGTCATTGAAAAGGCGCGCCGTTGGTGCGCCTTTTCTTTTGAGTTGGTACTGCGGTTGCAGCGAGTCGCTACGTTACATTTTGATATCTGTTGTCATGGAGGATGGGGAACGATGGGAAGCTTCAGCATTTGGCATTTATTGGTTCTACTGATCGGCTTTGTATTTTTCGCAGGCGGTATCGGCTTGGTTGTCTGGCTGTGCATACGCGTAGCGCGCAAGCCGGGCCCAGGCGCCGTTACAGCGAGCTCGCAGCAGCGTCTGCAGCAGCTGGATGAGCTTCGCGGCAAGGGCCTGCTCAGTGAGGCCGAATATCAGCAGCAACGTGCTGTCATCGTGGGCAGCATCTAGTTCGGGCGTAGTTGTTGACCAGTCGGGGGCAATCCCCGGCAGGGGTTGGAGAGCGTTGTTGTTCTGCCGGGCCGGCATGGCCGGGAGGGGCGAAGGAGTCGCCGTTGTTGCTTCGTCCTGCGCTATCCCCGTCTTCCGTTCTTGACGATGTGTGGCTGTAGGTTTCTTCAAGGGCGGGGGTTTGCCCACACCAGGTAATCAAGGGGATAGACGATGATGGCAGCCGCAACAGGCGCACTCATCAGTAATGACATCATCGTGTTCGGCCTGATCGCCGCCACGCTGGGCGTTATTTTCTGGACATCGGGCAGCAGCAATCCGCTGCTGAAAAAGTTCTACAGCTTCGTGCCCGCGTTGCTGCTGTGTTACTTCATTCCCGGTGTGTACAACACCTTCGGTCTGATCGATGGCGAGACCACCAAGCTCTACAACCCGATCGCGCGCGATGTGTTCCTGCCTGCGGCGCTGGTGTTGTTGACGCTGTCCATCGACCTGAAAGGCATCCTGGGCTTGGGTTGGAAGATGCTGGCGATGTATGTGGCTGCAGTGCTGAGCATCATGTTGGGCGCGGTGGTCGCATTCCAGATAATGGCCTGGCTGCATCCGGAAACCGTGGCCGGCGCAACCTGGGGCGGCATGGCGGCGCTGGCTGGCAGCTGGATCGGCGGCGGTGCCAACATGCTGGCGATGAAGGAAATCTTCGAAGTCGACGCCACCACTTTCGGCCAGTTCGCGGTGGTGGATGTTGGCGTCGGCTATGTCTGGATGGCGGTGCTGATTTTCTTCGCCTCACGTGCACCGGCGATGGACAAGCGCAGTGGTGCCGATACGCGCGCGCTGGATGATCTGCGTGATCGTGTGGCCAGTTACCAGGCACAGCACGCGCGCATTCCCGCGCTGGGTGACTTGATGGTGATGGCTGGCGTGGCATTCGGTGCAGTTGCATTGGCACACGGTCTGGCCGCTCCGTTGGCGGATTGGTTTGCCGCAAACGTCAGTTGGTCCAGCTCGGTGAGCATGGACAAACCGTTCGTGTGGGTGGTGATGCTGGCGACCTTCATCGGTCTGGGCCTGAGTTTCACCCGCGTGCGCGAGTTGGAAGGCGTGGGCGCGTCGAAGTGGGGCTCGATGTTCCTGTACTTCCTGATTGCCTGCATCGGCATGCAGATGGATCTGCTGGCATTGCTGGAGAAGCCTTGGCTGTTCGCATTGGGCGTATTGTGGATCGGCGTGCACATCGTGCTGTTGTGGCTGGTCGGCAGGCTGCTGAAGGTGCCGTTCTTCTATTTCGCCATTGCATCGCAGAGCAATATCGGTGGCCCGGCCTCTGCGCCGGTGTTGGCGACTGCGTTCCATCCGGCCTTGGCGCCGGTAGGTGTGTTGCTGGGTACGCTGGGTTACGCCGTGGGTACCGGTGCGGCCTATGTGGTGGGGATTACCTTGCGGGCGATGGCTGGAGCTGGGTGAGAAGCGGCACGCGTTGCGTGCTTATCCTCTCCCCAACCCCTCTCCCGCAAGGGGAGAGGGGCTAAAGTTGCGGTTGCACGGTTAACTCGCGCTCGCCGGATTCGAGCCCCTCTCCCCTTGCGGGAGAGGGGTTGGGGAGAGGGGAGGCGCGTAGCGCTGCTTTCACTAAACAAGACCCCCATCCACCACCATGCTAGGCTCCACCCTCAACGCCACGTCACCAACGTGGCGTTTTTATTTCCCTTCGATCGACAGGAACAGGCCTTATGCCGACCGAACGCACTACTGCTCTCATCACCAATGACATCGTCGGCCTCGGCCTGATCGCTGCCACATTGGCCCTGATCTTCTGGTTGGCCAGCGGCCCAACCCCGTTCTGGAAGAAGGTCTTCACCTGGGTGCCGGCGCTGCTGCTGTGCTATTTCATACCCGCCATCTACAACACTACTGGCCTGATTGACGGCCACAGCACCAAGCTCTACAACCCGATTGCACGTGACGTATTGCTGCCGGCCGCGCTGGTCTTGCTTACGCTTTCCATTGATTTGAAAGGTATCGCCCGGCTCGGTCCCAAGCTGCTGGTGATGTTCGTGACCGGCACAGTCGGCATCGTGCTTGGCGCGGCGGTGTCGTTCCAGGTGATGAAATTCATTCACCCAGAAACCGTAGCCGGCGATACCTGGGCCGGCATGGCTGCATTGGCGGGCAGTTGGATCGGCGGCGGCGCCAACATGGCCGCCATGCGCGAAACCTTCAACGTGGATGCCACCACCTTCGGCCAGATCGCAGTGGTCGATGTGGCCTGCGCCAGCCTGTGGATGGCGGTGCTGTTGTGGCTGGCTGGCCGCTCGCAGGCGATTGATGCCAAGAGTGGTGCAGACACCTCGGCCATCGACGACATGAAGCGTCGCATTGCCGAGTACGAAGCCAAGAGTGCGCGTAACCCCAGTCTGACCGACCTGATGGTGATCGTTGGTGTTGGTCTGGGTGTTGTTGGTCTTGCACACGCATTGGCTGTCCCGTTGGCCAACTGGTTTGGTGAGAACGTCAGCTGGGCCAGCAAGGCCTCGTTGAACTCGTCGTTTGTGTGGGTAGTGATGATCTCCACCATTTCAGGCCTGTTGCTGAGCTTTACCCGTGCGCGGAATCTGGAAGCGGCGGGTGCATCCAAGATCGGCACCCTGTTCCTGTATTTCCTGATTGCCTGCATCGGCATGCAGATGGATCTGCTGTCGCTGGCTGATCGTCCGTGGCTGTTCCTGCTCGGTGTGATCTGGATGGGCGTGCATATCGGCCTGCTGTACGTGGTTGGACGGATGTTGCGTACGCCGCTGTTCTTCTTTGCGATTGGTTCGCAGGGCAATATCGGCGCAGCGGCATCGGCACCGGTGGTGGCTGCGGCTTTCCATCCGACCTTGGCGCCAGTGGGTGTGCTGTTGGGTACGGTGGGCTATGCCACCGGCACAGTGATCGCGTACATGACCGGCTTGATGTTGAAGTGGATGGCGGGCGCCTGAGGCTTCGGCTTGGGTTGTGGGAGCGGCGTGAGCCGCGAAGCTAGTGCAGGTGCAGATCATGTTGTCACTGCAATTGCATGATCTGTCGGTTACGCGGCTTACGCCGCTCCTACAAACTGGGTTTTCGGTAAGGCCTCTGCCGAGCATGGCTCGGCACTACAGGTACAAAAAAGGC
Source organism: Stenotrophomonas sp. STEN018 (assembly GCF_056760235.1). NCBI lineage: Bacteria > Pseudomonadati > Pseudomonadota > Gammaproteobacteria > Lysobacterales > Lysobacteraceae > Stenotrophomonas > Stenotrophomonas sp. STEN018. The sequence goes on along the minus strand of NZ_JBRREK010000004.1, from coordinate 24,553 downwards.
GGCGCCAGTGGCGCCGCCTTTTTTGTTTTGCTTGTCCGCGGCCTCAGCAGCAGCGGAAGCCGCTCCTGCCGCCGAAGCGGGCTTCCTGACGTTCGCGGAAGAAGGTTTTGTAATCCATGACATCACGGTCTGGATGCTTCTCGCGCATGTGCCGGACATAGTTGTCGTAGTCCGGCACGCCGCAGCAAAGCCGCGCGGTCTGTACCAGGCGCCGCCAGGTGCGGCGGAACGACTGGTACTGGCCGACGGGGACCAGCTCGGTGCCCATTACAGATCAACCTCGTGCGGCTTCAATGCCACGTAAGGCGTTTCCTTGTCGGTGCGCACTGTCGAGCGGCGTGCAGCGGCGATGGTCTTGATCGAGTACACCAGCACGGCGAACACCACGAACAGGAACAGCGCGGTCAGGCCGGTGTTGATGTAGTTGTTCACCATCACCTGGTGCATCTGGTCGAAGTTCTTCGACGGTGCCAGCAGCTCGCCGGCGGCAATGGCGTCACGGTACTTGTGCGCCTGGGCCAGGAAGCCCACTGCCGGTACGTCGGAGAAGATCTTGATGAAGCCGGCTGCGGTGGTGCAGATCAGCAGCCAGATCGCCGGGACCAACGGCACCCAGGCGTACTTGTCCTTCTTCATCTTGAACAGCACCACGGTGCACAGCAGCAGTGCCACGCCGGCCAGCATCTGGTTGGCGATGCCGAACAGCGGCCACAACATGTTGATGCCGCCCAGCGGATCGGTCACGCCCTGGTACAGGAAGTAACCCCACAGTGCGACGCAGCCGCCGGTGGCGATGAAGCTGGCCACCCACGAGTCGGTGCGGCGCAGGGCCGGCACGAAGTTGCCGAGCAGGTCCTGCAGCATGAAGCGGCCCGAACGGGTGCCGGCATCGACGGCGGTCAGGATGAATAGGGCTTCGAACAGGATGGCGAAGTGGTACCAGAACGCCATCATGCCGTCGCCCGGCAGCACTGCATGCAGGATCTGCGCGATACCCACCGCCAAGGTCGGTGCGCCACCGGCACGCGAGAGGATGGTGCTCTCACCGATCTCTGCCGCGGTTGCGGTGAGCTGGTCCGGGGTGATCGCAAAGCCCCAGTTGGTGACTACCTGGGCAGCGTGCACCACGTCGGTGCCGATGATCGCGGCCGGGCTGTTCATGGCGAAGTAGATGCCCGGCTCGATGATCGAGGCGGCGACCATGGCCATGATTGCCACGAATGACTCCATCAGCATGCCGCCGTAACCGATGTAGGCAATGTGGCCTTCATTGGCCAGCAACTTGGGCGTGGTGCCCGAGCTGATCAGCGCATGGAAGCCCGACACCGCGCCACAGGCAATGGTGATGAACAGGAACGGGAACATGCTGCCCTTCCACACCGGGCCAGTGCCGTCGGTGAACTGGGTCAGCGCCGGCATCTTCAGTTCCGGCATCACGATCAGGATGCCGATCGCCAAGCCGACAATCGTGCCGATCTTGAGGAAGGTGGACAGGTAGTCGCGCGGTGCCAGCAACAGCCACACTGGCAATACTGCTGCGACGAAGCCGTAGCCGATCAGCATCCAGGTGATCTGGATGCCGGTGAAGGTGAACATCGGGCCCAGCACCGGATCAGCGGCAACCTTGCCGCCGTACCAGATCGCTGCGATCAGCAGGAACAGGCCTGCGATCGAGATCTCACCGATCTTGCCGGGACGGATGTAGCGCATGTACACGCCCATGAACATGGCGATAGGCATTGTGGCTATCACTGTGAACATGCCCCAGGGGCTACCCTCCAGTGCTTTCACCACGATCATCGCCAGCACCGCGAGGATGATGATCATGATCATGAAGACGCCGAACAGCGCGATGGTGCCGGGCACCTGGCCCATTTCCTCGCGCACCAGATCGCCCAGCGAGCGACCATTGCGGCGGCTGGAGATGAACAGGATCATGAAATCCTGCACCGCACCGGCCAGCACCACGCCGGCAATCAGCCATAGCGTGCCGGGCAGGTAGCCCATCTGTGCGGCAAGCACCGGGCCGACCAGCGGGCCGGCGCCGGCAATGGCGGCGAAGTGGTGGCCGAACAACACGTGCTTGTTGGTGGGCACGTAGTCCAGGCCATCGTTGTTGATGATCGCTGGCGTGGCGCGGGTGGGATCAACTCCCAGCACCTTGTTGGCGATGAACAGGCCGTAGTAGCGGAACGCGACCAGGTACAGCGATACCGCTGCCACCACGATCCAGAGGGCATTGATGTGTTCGCCGCGGCGTAGTGCCACGACGCCTAGACAGAACGCGCCTATCAGGGACAGCAGCGCCCATCCGGCTTTTGAAAAACCTTTCATCGAGTCGCCTCGCAGGGGAATGTCTGCAAGGGTCTACCCAAGCAGGTCGGGGGTCAATGTGCATGGCAGCTGAAGCGGATGCGACTTTGGTCTTAGGTCCATGTCTTATCGAACATGACTGCGGGAGCTTGCTGTGCTTCAGCGGTAGGCTGGCTGGAACAATTGGTTGCAGCCGTGGCGATTGGTTTGGCGGTTGGCGAAGGCCATTGTCTGTTGCATGTTCAAGGAGCTTCCTGATGACTAGCCAAGATTCCGCACGGGTGGTGCGCACTATCCGCGGCATGCCCACCTCCGATGGCGCCGGTGTACGTCTGACCCGGGTCATCGGGACGCCGTCGTTGCCGGAGCTGGACCCGTTCCTGATGCTGGACGAGTTCGGCACGGACCGGGCCGAGGATTACCTCGCCGGTTTCCCCGACCACCCGCACCGGGGTTTCGAGACGGTGACCTACATGCTCGATGGCCGCATGCGGCACAAGGACAATCACGGCAACGAGGGTTTGCTTACCCCCGGCAGCGTTCAGTGGATGACAGCCGGGCGCGGCCTGGTCCACTCGGAAATGCCCGAGCAGGAATCCGGCCGCATGCGCGGCTTCCAGCTGTGGGTGAACCTGCCGGCGCGCGACAAGATGAGCGATCCGCGCTATCAGGAGTTCGCGCCCGAGCGCATTCCGCAGCTGGCACCGGCTGAGGGCGTAAGCGTAAAGGTGATCGCCGGCACGGTGGATTCGATCACCGGCCCTATCCAGCAGCCGGCCACCGACCCGGTGTATCTGGATATAAGCCTGAGCGCGGGCACTGCCTGGAGTTACGGCTTGCCTGAAGGCCACAATGCCTTCGCCTATGTGTTCGAGGGCGATGCGTCGCTGGGCGAGGGTGAGGATGCACGCGCGGTTGAGCTGCAGCAGCTGGCGGTGTTGGGTGGCGGCAGCACGCTGCATATGCGTGCCGGTGCCGAGGGTGCGCGACTGATCGTGGTGGCAGGGCACCCGCTGCGCGAGCCGGTGGCGCGGCACGGGCCGTTCGTGATGAACACCCGCGAGGAACTGATGCAGGCCTTTGTCGACTACCAGCAAGGCCGCTTCTGAACGATGGCCGGTCCCGCGCGCGATGCGACGGGACCGGCATCAAAGGGTCTTCATCAGTGGTCTGTCAGCAACGGACCGGTATCCGTCGTGGCTCAGTTGCTGCCAGCCAATGCGGACGGATTGAGGTTCAGGCTCTGGGTAAGGGTCTGCAGGGTGCCCAGCTCGGCATTGTCGGCGGCGTCGATCCAGATCTGTGCGTAGCGGTTCTTGTCCAGCTTGACCACGCTGATGCGGCGCGACTCCAGACCGGGCAGGTCACGGCCGCCCATGTCCAGCTTGTACCAGTACAGCTCGGTGCCACCAAACGCACCCTTTTCCGCACGCAAGGGACGGTTCAAGGCCAGCCCCGGATCACGCCCGCTCAGCATCATGTTCAGTACTGCGCGGCCATCTTCAGTGGTGGCTTTGCAGACGATGAAATCGCTTTGGGTCTGTTGCTCCCAATGCAGGCCGCTGCTGGCAGGCAGCGATGGACATTGCACGGCCTGCTGGGCGGAAGCGTTGGCGCAGGCAGCGAGCGCAAGTGCGCCCAAAAAAATACGGACAGTCTTCACTTCGCATTCCCCCATGGAACATCGGCCCTGCGGCACGACGAAAAACGTGTGGATGGTTCTGAAGGCGGTACTGGCTGGTGGGCGGTATCCCTCCCTGTGTACGTGCATCCCCATGCGCGCCAGCCAAGTTGCGACGGTATTACAAAAACCCCGTCACTTGCAAAGTGTCCTTTCTGGCAATGAGAACGGCCCCGCAAGGGGGCCGTTCGGACTAACTGATAACACTTGAAACCAATGTGGTGACTTACTTGTCGCTGCCAATCCACTTATAGGCCAGACCGCCAATGGCTGCACCCAGGATCGGTGCCACCCAGAACAGCCACAGCTGGCTGATTGCGCCGGGGCCGGCAAACAAGGCCACGGCGGTGGAGCGGGCCGGGTTTACCGAGGTATTGGTGACCGGGATGCTGATCAGGTGGATCAGGGTCAGGGCCAGGCCAATGGCGATCGGCGCGAAGCCGGCCGGGGCACGGCCATGGGTAGCGCCCATGATCACGACCAGGAACACCGCGGTCAGTACCACTTCGCACAGGAATGCAGCCGCGACCGTGTAGCCACCCGGCGACAGTGCGCCGTAGCCATTGCTGGCGAAGGCGCCGGCCTGGCTGCCATCGATCAGGAAGCTGGCATTGCCTTTGGCGATCTGCAGCAGGATGAAGGCCGCGACGATACCGCCCAGTACCTGGGCAACGATATAGGGCAGCAGATCCTTGGCCGGGAAGCGACCGCCGGCCCACAGGCCGATGCTCACGGCCGGGTTGAAGTGCGCGCCGGAGATGTGGCCGAACGCATAGGCGCCGGTCAGCACGGTCAGACCGAAGGCCAAGGCGACACCGACAAAGCCAATACCCAGCGGATTGGCGTCACCGCCGAACTTCGCTGCCAATACCGCGCTGCCGCAGCCGCCCAAGACCAACCAGAAGGTGCCGAGGAACTCGGCAGCCAAACGCTTTCCCATGCTCATGATGATGTTCCCTATGTTTTCCCCGGTACGGGTGTGGGGAAAATAACGGAGAAGCGGGTGAAGTGAGTAACAAATTCGCTAACTATTTTGCCCGCACAACTGTAGTGCTTTAGGCCTATGCGCGATTTGCGGGTTGTCAGCTACAGCAAGGCAGGGGCGGCCATGGGAATTCCGCCCGTGCCATGACAAGGAAAGTGGGCTCAGCCGGGTAGGGGGATGAACTCCTTGTCATCGCCGGGAATCGTGCCGAAGCGACCGTTCTGCCAATCGTCCTTGGCCTGCTCGATGCGCTCCTTGGAGCTGGAGACGAAGTTCCACCACAGGTGGCGCGGGCCATCCAGCGGTTCGCCGCCCATCAGCATGGCCTTGAGGGGAGTCTTGGCGCGCAGCCGGCTGTGAGCACCGGGCTCGGGAATGATCAGGTGCTGGGTAGGCACATCCACCCCATCCAGCTGGGCATCGCCCTCAAGGATGTAGAGCGCGCGCTCTACATGGGAGTTGTCCAGGTCGATCTCAGCGCCGGGTTCCAGGTCGATGGCGACGTTCAAGGTGTCGGCGAATACCTTGACCGGTGATTCTTCGCCGTAGGCGCGGCCGGCGATCACCCGCAGCCAGGCGCCGTCGCGGTGTTGCTGTGGCAACTGGTCAGCGGAAAAGTGGAAAAAGCCGGGATCGGTTTCCTCGTGACTCTTGGGCAACGCCACCCAGGTCTGCATGCCATGCAGGGACTGCGCGTGTTCACGTGCCTCACTGGGGCTACGTTCGGAGTGGGCGATGCCACGGCCGGCGGTCATCCAGTTGACGTCGCCGGGGCGGATGATCTGTTCCGAGCCCAGCGTGTCGCGGTGGCCAATCTGCCCGGCCCACAGGAAGGTGACCGTGGCCAGACCGATATGCGGATGCGGGCGCACATCGATGCCTTGGCCGGGACTGAAGATGGCCGGGCCCATATGGTCCACGAACACGAATGAGCCAACGCTGCGCGCCTGCAGCGAGGGGACCGCACGGCGGACCTGGAAGCCGCCAAGGTCGTGGACGCGCGGGCTGATGATGGTGGTCATGGCTGGCTGCTCCGGGGTGTTTGAATGTGGGGGCAGGATGGCATGGCACGCGCGAAGAAGGGGTTGCCGTGCGGGGAATGGATTGTTGTTTTGGTGGAGAGGGTTGGCGGGCTGGAAGCTGGTGGCTGAAAGCGTTACCCCTCCCCAACCCTCCCCTTCGCTGCGCGAAAGGGAGGGGGCCGAAGCCCGGGTTGCGCGCAGGGCTGCCGCTTCGCTCCCTCCATTTGCCAAAGGCAAGGGGAGGGCCGGGGAGGGGTGAGCTTCTGCTCCTGCTCATCCACCAAACAAACATACAAAACCAGTCTCCCCTGCAACTACATGGCTTCCATACTCAAGCCCCAGGCAAGGAACGGATGCCGACGTGAAGGGCTACAATCGCGGTCTTACTTCCCCATCCGGAGACCTCCGCAGTGACCCGCAAACTCGTGCTGTTGCGCCATGGCCAGAGCCAGTGGAACCTCGATAACCGCTTCACCGGCTGGGTGGACGTGGAACTCACCGAGCAGGGCCGCCAGGAGGCCGCTACCGCCGGCCGGCTGATGAAGGAAGAGGGCCTGCAGTTCGATGTAGCCCATACCTCGGTGCTCAAGCGCGCCATCCACACCTTGCAGGGTGCACTGGCCGAGCTGGGTCAGGATTGGCTGCCGGTCAACAAGTCCTGGCGTTTGAACGAGCGTCACTACGGTGGCCTGCAGGGCCTGGACAAGGCTGAGACCGCCGCCAAGCACGGCGAGGAACAGGTCAAGGTGTGGCGCCGTTCCTATGACATCCCGCCGCCGCCGATGGACCTGGCCGATCCGGGTCACCCAATCCATGATCGTCGCTATGCCGGCCTGGACCGCAATGCGCTGCCGGCCACCGAGTCGCTGGCGACCACGCTGGATCGTGTGTTGCCGTATTGGCACGACGCCATCGCCCCGCAGCTGAAGGAAGGCAAGACCGTGCTGGTCACCGCCCACGGCAACTCGCTGCGCGCGCTGTACAAGTACCTCAACAACGTGAGCAAGGAAGCCATCCTCGAGCTCAACATCCCGACCGGCATCCCGTTGCTGTTCGAATTGAACGACGACCTCACCGTCAAGTCGTTCCGTTACCTGGGCGACCCGGAAGCAGCCAAGAAGGCTGCCGAAGCTGTGGCCAATCAGGGCAAGGCCAAGTAAGCGATCAGCTGGAAGCAGCACCAGCACTGGTGCTGCTCACTTCAGCAGTGAATCACCCGAAATCCGATGCCAGCGCGCTGGCATCGGATTTTTGTGTTTGTGGGAGCGGCGTAAGCCGCGAAGCTGGCATTGCTGAAGGCCTTGGGGCAGCTGCCATCTGATGATGGCTCTACTTCGCGGCTTACGCCGCTCACACAAAAAGCCAATCAACGTGCAGCCAGCCTCAACGTTGGCACTGGGCCGGCTTTGCATCGCAGAGCGCGTTGTCGCGCAGCGCCATATCCTTGCCGATGTTGTAGGCGCCATACAGGATCGCCATCACCAGCAGGGCTATGCCAAACACGAGGTTCTCGGGGCGTATTCTTGGAGCCGTTACTGATGCAATAACCGGAGATCCAATCTCGATAGCTGCACCCTCGATAGACTCGGCATGCAGCAGATCCTTCGCCGCAACCTCCAGCGCCGCCGCAACCGCCATCCGCGACTCAAGCGAGGCGTTGCCTTCGGCTTCCAGCCGTTGCACGGTGCGTGGGCTCAAGCCACAGATGCTAGCCAGGTGCTCCTGCGACCAGCCGCGTGCTCCGCGCAACTGCCTGATCCGCTTTCCGTCGATCTTCACTGTTTCATCTTCCATGCCACGTTCCTGACGATGTTAGCCGAGCTGGCAGGCTGCCGTAGAACCGGCTGTGGCAACACGACAGCAAGCCGCCAGTGGCGTGTCGTTTCAATTGAATCAACGGCTTGCGCGTTTCGAAGTGGCGGCTGCAGCGCTCCGCAATGCGTAGGCAGTTGGGAAAGGCGGCCCTCGCGCGCGCGCCTTGTCATGCCATCATCGGGAACTGATCACGATGACTGGAGTGTCTGCTTGAGCAAATGGATGATGTCGGTAGTGGCAATGGTGGCGTTGAGCGCCTGTAGTGGTGCTCCGGAGGCGACGCCCAAAGCCTCGCCACAAGCAACGGTAGCCCAGCCTGTAGCGGCAAACGCGCAGCGCGGTGAAGGCAATCCTTACGAAGTGCTTGGCAGCGAAGTCTGGGACGTGCCTGATCCAGTCAGTGGCCGCAGCTACCAGGTGTTCGTGTCCTTGCCTGCCTCTTACGCCGATAACCCCGATAAACGCTACCCGGTGCTGTACGTCACTGACGCCGACTATGCCTTCCCGCTGGTCTGGCAGATGGCGCGCCGATTGAATGTCGAAGGTCGCAAGATCGAGGACTTCATCCTGGTCGGTCTGTCCTATGCCAAGGGCGAGGGCGGCATGCAGAGCCGCCGGCGCGACTACACGCCCACCACCAATGGCCCAAGTGGCTCGCCGGCCGATGCCGTGCACGGTGGTGCCGGCGACTACATCAGCTATCTGGAAACGCAGGTACTGCCATTCGTGGCCAAGCGCTACCGCAGTGACGAGAGCCGTCGCATGTTCCTTGGCCATTCCTACGGTGCCTTGCTGGGTACGCAGGTGTTGCTGGAACGACCGCAGCTGTTCAGCGGTTACATCCTCGGCAGCCCGTCGTACTGGTTCGACAAGCACGAGATGGAGCGTCGCCTGGCCGCGGCAGGCAAGCCGGCCGAGCTGCCGGTGCGCGCCTATATGTACGTGGGCGAGTACGAATCGGTGCAGCATGGCGGCGATGCCGACATGGTGGTCGATGCGCAGCGCATGATCGGCCTGTTGGGCGCCCGAGGTGGCCAGGCACTGGAGCTGAAGCTGGATGTGCTCAATGACGAGGACCATCTCAGCGTTGCTCCGCGTGGTTTCATGCACGGTTTGAAGTACCTGCTGGCCGCGCCCAAAAGCTGAGTCAGTCAATCGGCTGGGTTGGGACCGGTGCGCGGACAGCCGCCGGTCCCTGCATGCGGCACCACGACCAACGGCAGGTGCGCCGCCGTGCGGCGTGGCTAGACTTGGTTCAACCCTTGCCGCCCGCGCTACGCCATGTCCTCGCCGTCAGCCACCCATCGGATCGATGCAGCGCAGGGCCCAAACCGGCGCCGGGTCTTCAGCGGCGAGTGTCTGGCCGCGCGGGTCAGCTGGTACGCGCCCGGTGAGCGCATGCAGCGACACGCGCATGATTGCCACCAGCTTTCGTTGTTGCTGCTAGGCACCTTGGCCGAGCAGACCGCGCAGGGCGAGGAGCGGCTGGCCGTGCCAGCGCTGGGGGTGAAGCAGGCGGGAGTGGCACATGCCAATGACTACGGCCCGGCCGGTGCGCTGATGCTGGGTATCGATCTGCCGGCCACGTTCGATCTGTACGAGAACCTGGGCATCGGCCGTGCCTGGCAATGGCGTGGGCATGCGCCACAGCCGTTGCTGTTGCAGGGACGGGAACTTCTTTCGGCGCTGTTTGCCGGGGAACTGGCCAATACCGACGTTGACAGCCGGCTGTGGGAATTGCTGGCCGGGATGGCAGCCAGCGACGAGCGCCCGCGCGGCACACCGCCGCGTTGGTTGGCCTTGTGCTGCCAGCGGCTGCAGGAAGAAAACGCGCCATTGACCGAACTGGCCGGCGAGCTTGGCGTGCATCCGGTGTATCTGGCGCGGGCATTCGCGCGCTGGATGGGCTGCGCACCCTCGGTATTCCGGGCGCGCGCGCAGTTGCAGCGTGCTTTGCCGCTGCTGGCCAAGGGCCAGGATTTGGCCGACGTGGCGCAGCAGGCTGGCTTTGCCGACCAATCCCATTTCAGCCGGGTTGCCCGCACGCATAGCGGACTGACTCCGGCACGGCTGCGCGCGCTGTTGCGGGTGTGAGCAGGTTCAATCCGTTCAAGATCTGCCCTGTGGCGGTAGCGCATCTTGACCGCTGTCAGCTACGGAGCCGCTCCATGCATCTGCGCAACATCCTGTCCCTGCTATTGCTGCTGCCGGTCTGGCTGGGCTGCATGACAACGGCAGATGCCGCATCCGCGCAGCAGGCTGCGGGGAAGTTGGCTACATTTCTGGATGGTATTCCGGAGCTGGGGCCGGGCTATGCGGTGGTGATCGTCGACCGCGACCAGCAATTGCTGGGCTATACGCGAGGCCAGCGCAACGCCAGCAGCAAGGCAGCGCTGACCATGCACACGCCGATGTACATCGCATCGCAGACCAAGTCGTACATGGGGCTGCTGGCACAGGTGCTGGATCAGCAAGGCGTGCTGCGGCTGGACAGTACCCTGGCTGATCACTGGCCGCAGCTGCGCCTGCCCGAAGGCGTCGATCCTGCTGCTTGGACTCTTGCAGACCTGCTCAATCACCGTGTGCCCTTGAGCGCGGATGCGATCACCACGCTGGAGGCCTATATCGGCAGTCCCGATCCGGCCCTGTATCCGCAATTGCTGCAGCAGTTCGCAAGCAAGCGCGCCGACGGCTTCGACTACGACAATCTGGGCTACAACATCTACGCGGCGATCCTGCAACAACACACCGGTAAGTCGTGGCAGGAGTGGTTGCAGCAAACTTTGTTCACCCCGCTACAGTTGCACGAAACCGCAACGAATACTTCAAGCTTCGATCCAGCGCAGCTGGCCTTCAATCACCAGTGGCTTGGAGCCGAGCAGGGTTGGCGGCTGGTGCCGCCCAAGCCTGATGCCTTGATGCACTCGGCTGGCGGCATGATGACATCGCCGCGCGACATGGGCCGTTGGTTGCGTTTGCAGTTGGGTGCACCGCTGTCTCCGCAATTGAATGCAGACGCCCTGCAGGCAGCACACCGCATCGGTGCGCAGGTCGATCCCAGGGCCCGCAACGCCTATGAGCTGCCGTGCAATGGTTATGCGTTCGGTTGGAATGTATGTGACTTCGAGGGCCGCACGCTTTACATTCACGGCGGCAGCTATACCGGTGCGCGCAGCATGATGGCGTTCTCACCGGATCTGGGCGTGGGTATCGGTGTGTTCTCCAACTCGGATAACGCCACCGGTTGGTTGACCTCGCGCACAGTTGTGCAGTTCTTCCAATATTTGGTCGACCATCCTGAGGCGGCCTCATGGGCGCAGATCCGCCAGAAGGCCTATCCGCAGCGTGTAGCCGAGCAGTTGGCGGGCATGCGGGCGCGGCAGGCGAAACAGCATGACGATCCGCGTTGGCAGGGTTGGCAATGGCGGCCAGATTCGAACGCGCCCTATGCCGGTGATTTCCGTGGAGTAGCGTTGCCGGTCACTGCCCAGGTGATCGTCGATGGCGAGGGAATGCAACTCCAGATCGGTGCACTAAATCGCAGGCTGACACCTGCTGCACGGGATCTGTTTGCTGCGCAGAATGGGCCTTTGGATGTACCTGAGCCTGTGCAGTTTCAACGTGATGCAAAGGGGGAACTGCTAGGGTTCGAATTTGATGGCGAACGCTATATGCGCGTGCCATCACGCTAGGGCAGGTGGCGGCGGCTGGAATTGTTTGTGGGAGCGGCGTAAGCCGCGAAGCTGATGTTGCTGCACGCGCAGATGTATGTGCCAGCTGATGAGCTATCTGCTTCGCGGCTCACGCCGCTCCCACAATAGTCAGACCTCGCACGGTGTTGTTACCCGAAGAAAAAGCCCGGCATCAGGCCGGGCTTTTGCATGCAAACAAGAGCAGTCCTGGCTTACTTGAAATCCAGGGTCTTCTCGAAGGACTTCAGTTCGTGCCGTGCCATCGCCAGGTTGGCGTGGGTGCGGTCGAGCACGACATACAGGAACAGATCCTTGCTGCCGTCCAGCGGGCGAATCAGGTGGTACTGCTTGGACAGGGTCAGCAGGATGTCTTCCACCACGTCGCTCAGGCCCAGCGAATTCGCCACGCGGCGCTTGGCGCGCACGACGTCAGCGTTGCCGGCGGCGGCGACTTCCATGTTGATGGCGCCGCCACCCAGGGTTCCCAGCGCCATGCCGCTGTCGCTGTCCACCAATGCGGCGCCGATGAAACCAGCAATTTCGCTCAAAGCATCTAGTTTTACGTTTGCAGCCATTTTCAATCCAATGAAGTAAAGGTTTCTACAAAAGCAAAGCCCGCACAGGTCCATCCCGGGCGAGCGGCCGCGCAGCATAGCGAAAACCATCGAGCGTTTGCGAGCAGGTCAGGTATGTGGCCGGAGACGATCCATTCCATGGTTGGATCGCTGATTCCTCGATGTGTGCAGTGATGGCTTGCAGAGCACACGATGGATGCGCCTGCGGAGATTGGGGGTATCGCACTGCTATATCCGGCAATGGCAGTGCCTGCACGCGTTCTCTCGCTGAATTGGGATCAGTGGTTTTCGATGGAATTCAGCAATGAAACCGTCACCGCCAATTTACGGCCGAGTCGCAGAATGGCGGCTCAAGGTGACTGCCAATCGCAGAAAGGGCGATGAGGTCGCATCTCCGTCATCAACTATTCCAATCAGCGGGAGCACACATCATGGGCAAGCCGGCAGTGGTTCTGGTGCATGGTTTCTGGGGCGGCGCGGCGCACTGGGCGCGCGTCATTCTGGAGCTGAGGCGTCTGGGATATCAGGATATCCGTGCGGTTGAGAACCCTCTGACATCGCTGGCCGATGACGCCGAGCGCACCCGCAAGATGGTGGCGCAGATCGACGGGCCGGTGGTCCTGGCCGGGCACTCCTACGGAGGTGCGGTGATCAGCCAGGCCGGTAACCTGCCCAACGTGAAGGCACTGGTGTTCATTGCTGCCTTCGCCCCGGATGCAGGTGAAAGCCCGGGTGGCATCACCCAGCAGCATCTTCCTGTCGCAGCGCCGAATCTGGCGCCAGACGGTGATGGCTACCTATGGCTCAAGCCAGACAAGTTCCATGAAAGCTTCTGCCAGGACCTGCCCGAGGAGGAGGGCTTCGTCATGGGGGTAACGCAGAAGGCGCCATTGGCCAGCACTTTCGGTGACAACGTCACTGATCCGGCCTGGAAGCACAAGCCAAGCTGGTACCAGATATCCAGCCAGGATCGGATGATCGCGCCGGAAAACCAGAAGGCGATGTCTGCCCGTCTCAACGCGCGCAAGGTGATAACGCTGGATGCGGGGCATGCGTCGTTGGCATCGCATCCGGTGGAAGTTGCAGCCTTGATTGATGAGGCGGCAACGGCTACAGCGGGTTGAGAACGACGCGCGATGGCGTTGCGGTTTGCATGCGGCGTCAGCGGAAGAACTGACTCGGCGTCAGCCCGAAGCGGCGCTTGAACATGGTGGCGAACGCGCTGGGGCTTTCATAGCCCAGTGCCAAGGCCACGTCGATGACTTTCTCGCCGACCGCCAAGCGCTCCAAGGCACGTAGCAGGCGCGCCTGCTGGCGCCACTGGCCGAAGGTCATGCCCAGTTCGCGCGCGCACAGGCGTTGGATGGTTTTCACGTCCACCTGCAGGCGGGTAGCCCAGTCCTGCAGGGTGGAGGCATCGTCCGGGTGTCGCTGTAGTTGCCTGCCGATCTGGCGCAGCCGTGGGTCGCGCGGTTCGGGCAGGTGTAGCGGCAATACCGGCAAGGTCTGCACTTCATCAAGGATCAGCCGCATCAGCCGGCCATCACACGAATTCTCTGCATAGCGCACCGGTATTTCGACCGCAGCGTGGATCAGCGATGCCAGCAATGGGGTGATGGACACTGCTGACGGTGTCTCCGGCGCGTCCGGCATTGCCTCCGGGGTGATGTACAGGCTGCGCATCTGTACCAGGCCAATGCAATGCACCTGATGGCCGATGCCGGCCGGCATCCAGATAGCGCGCGTGCTGGGCACCACCCAGCGGCCCATGCCGGCGTTGACTACCAGCACCCCGGTTTCCGCATAGACCAGTTGGTGCCGATCCGGATGGTGGTGCAGGGGAATCAAGGTGCTGGTGGGGTAGTCGCGGGCCTTGCAGTACACCACTGTTTCCGGGCCGACCGGGAGTGGTTGGCGGTGGCCTTTTCGGACAGGTGGAATGTCCTTTTCTAAAGGATGCATGACCATATCGCGCAGGATGGACGTGAATGGCGACTCTACCATGCGCGTCCGCCCCCACTTCGCGGTCACACCATGTCATCTCCTGCTTCAACGGTTGCAGCTCCTGCCTCACAACGTCGCCCGGTCGCGGTAGGTGTGCTTGCTGCGATCAGTAGTTCGCATCTGGTCAACGACATGATGCAGTCGCTGATCCTGGCGCTGTATCCAATCTTCAAAGGTCAGTTCCACCTGAGCTTCGCCCAGGTCGGCTTGATAACGCTGACCTACCAGCTCACCGCGTCGTTGTTCCAGCCCTTGATCGGCCTGCGTACCGACAAGCGGCCGGCACCGTATTCGCTGCCGATGGGCATGGTGTCCACCTTGTGTGGTCTGTTGCTGTTGGCGTTCGCGCCCAACTTCGCAACGGTGTTGGTGGCGGCGATGTTGGTCGGTATCGGCTCGGCCATCTTCCATCCAGAATCTTCGCGCATCGCGCGGCTGGCCTCGGGCGGCCGCCATGGCCTGTCGCAATCGGTGTTCCAGCTGGGCGGCAATGCCGGTACTGCGGTTGGTCCGTTGCTGGCAGCGGCAGTGATCGTGCCGAACGGGCAGCGCAGCGTGGCCTGGTTCGCCTGCGCCGCGTTGTTGGGCATCGGCCTGCTGACTTACGTGAGTCGCTGGTATCAGCAGCACCTGCTTGCCGTTGCCGCGCAGCCCAAGGTGGCGGCCAAACCTGCCAATCTGTTGCCGCCGAAGACCGTGGCCTGGGTGATCGGCATCCTGCTGGTGCTGATCTTCAGCAAGTACTTCTACATCGCCGGTTTGAGCAGCTATTACACGTTTTATCTGATCCAGAAATTCCATGTCTCAGTGCAGAGTGCACAGCTGCATCTGTTCGGCTTCCTGGCCGCATCGGCGGCCGGCACCTTGATCGGCGGGCCGCTGGGTGACCGCATCGGCCGCAAGCCGGTGATCTGGGCTTCGATCCTGGGCGTGGCGCCGTTCGCCTTGATGCTGCCGTATGCCGACCTGCAGTGGACCATGATCCTGACAATGGTCATCGGCTTTGTGTTGTCGTCTGCATTCTCGGCGATTCTGGTCTATGCGCAGGAGCTGATGCCCAACCGCATCGGCACGGTCTCCGGCTTGTTTTTCGGCTTCGCCTTCGGTATGGGTGGTCTTGGAGCAGCAGTGTTGGGGGTGCTGGCCGATCACACCAGCATCATCTGGGTTTACAAGGTGATCTCGTTCCTGCCATTGCTGGGCATCGTCGCAGCCTTCCTGCCGAATCCGCGCGCACGTTGAGGCGCGTGGTAAACGCGCAACGCCCGGCGCTGGCCGGGCGTTGCGTTTGAAGTGATGCACGCTTGGATGTCTATCTGGGCTTGGCTTCGTACCAGTGGCGGCTGCGGTTGACGAGGTAGACCACCGACAACATCACCGGCACTTCGATAAGTACGCCAACCACCGTCGCCAACGCCGCGCCGGAGTGCACACCGAACAGGCTGACCGCAGTGGCCACGGCCAACTCGAAGAAGTTGCTTGCGCCGATCAACGCGGACGGACCGGCAACGCAATGGGCCACACCTAGTCTGCGATTGAGCAGGTACGCCAAGCCGGAGTTGAAATAAACCTGCAGCAGGATGGGGACCGCGAGGATGGCGATGACCAGCGGCTGTTCAATGATCTGCCGGCCCTGGAAACCAAACAGCAGCACCAGCGTTGCCAGCAATGCAGTCAACGACAGCGGTCCAAGCCGTTCCAATA
The DNA here is from genome assembly GCF_056760235.1 of Stenotrophomonas sp. STEN018. NCBI lineage: Bacteria > Pseudomonadati > Pseudomonadota > Gammaproteobacteria > Lysobacterales > Lysobacteraceae > Stenotrophomonas > Stenotrophomonas sp. STEN018. The sequence continues at coordinate 8,762 of NZ_JBRREK010000004.1, read as the reverse complement.
CATGATTCAGACGTGCTTGCCCGCCACTACGCAGCAGCCAGCGCCGCAGCAGCACCGCAAGCACCACCGGCAGCAGGATGTACAGCGTCACCGAGAGCAACAGTGTGGCCCAGGGCACGCTGATTGCCGATATGCCGAGCAACAAGGCTACCAAAGGCGCAAACGCCAGCACCATGATCGCGTCGTTCAAGGCGACCTGGCTCAGGGTGAAATTGGCATCGCCCCTGCACAGGTTGCTCCATACAAACACCATTGCCGTGCACGGCGCGGCTGCCAGCAGGATCAAGCCGGCCATATACGAATTAATCTGGGCGGCAGGCAGCCATTCGACAAACACGTGGCGCAGGAACAGGCCACCAAGTACCGCCATCGAGAAAGGTTTCACCGCCCAGTTGATGAACAAGGTCACGCCGATGCCGCGCCAGTGCTGGCCGACCTGGCGCATTGCACCGAAGTCCACTTTCAGCAGCATCGGGATGATCATCAGCCAGATTAGTACGGCCACCGGCAGATTGACCTTGGCTACCTCCAGGTCGGCGAAGTGAGCAAATGCGTCCGGGAATTGATGCCCAAGTGCGGTTCCCACGACGATGCACAACGCGACCCACAAGGTCAGGTAGCGTTCGAACAGACCCATGCGCGGCGCCTGCTCAGTCACGGAGCTTGCGCGTCATCGGGTTGCACCAAGCCTATGCCATCGAGCGCGGATTGGAGTTGTTGACGGTCATTCCATGCTGCAGCGGGCAGGGCGAGCAATGCCAGTAGACGCGCTTTGACGACGCGATGCGCCTGCGCGAACGCCTCACGCTTGGCCTCATTGCTGCCTTCCAACGTTGCCGGATCTGGCAGACCCCAATGCGCGCGGACAAAATCACCAAACACCACAGGGCAGGTTTCGGCAGCGGCCGAATCACAGACCGTGATGACCAAGTCCATGCGTGGTGCATCGTCGGCGGAGAACTCATCCCAGGATTTGCTGCGCAGGCCGGCGCTGGCGATGCCCTCGGACTGGAGTTGCCCGATTGCGAACGGATTGACTGTGCCGGTGGGCTGGCTACCGGCGCTGAAGGCCGCGAAGCGATTGCCGCCCCAAGCGCGCAGGGTGGCTTCGGCAAGCACGCTGCGTGCACTGTTGCCGGTGCACAGGAAAAGAACATTAGTGGTCATCGCTGCATCTCGGCTTCAGGTGATTTCGGCGGTTGTTCAGCAGCAATGCTGGCCTGGCGTGACTTCGCAGCCTGCGTCCGGCGAGCCTGCGCAGCAGTTCTGTGTGAGGTAGGCCATCAATGCATTCATGGCTGGGTAGTTGGCGCGGTAGCAGACGTTGCGGCCGATGCTTTCGCTCTGCACCAGCTCTGCATGCACGAGTTCCTTCAGGTGAAACGACAGCGTTGCATTGGGCACGGACAGGGCTTGGGCTATATCGCCGGCCATGCGTCCCTGTGGACCGGCTTCGACCAGCAGGCGGAAGGCGGCCAGGCGGGTGGCGTGGCCGAGTGCGGTCAAGGCAGCTATTGCTTGATTCATTTCCATGTTTCTAGAATAGTCGAATGAATATGACCAATCAAGCCGCATCCAATCCTCTACCCAACGTCGACCTTGGACTTTTGCCCGAGCTGCGTGCGGATCTGCTGGGCGCCGAATCGGGCACACATCGGCCCCGCATCCTGTTGCTGTATGGCTCACTACGGCCGCAATCGTTCAGCCGCAAACTGGCGTTGGAGGCCGAGCGCGTGCTGCAGCAATTGGGTGCGGAAACCCGATTGTTTGACCCGCACGACCTGCCTTTGCTTGATGGCTGCGACAAGGAACACCCGAAAGTGCAGGAGCTGCGCGCGCTGTCGCTGTGGTCGGAAGGGCAGGTATGGGTGTCGCCGGAGCGCCACGGCACGCTGACAGGGGTGTTCAAGAACCAGATTGACTGGTTGCCGTTGGAGGACGGCAGTGTGCGCCCAACGCAGGGAAGAACGCTGGCGGTGATGCAGGTCTGCGGCGGCTCGCAGTCGTTCAACGTGGTCAATGCCTTGCGGGTGCTGGGCCGCTGGATGCGCATGGTCACCATTCCAAATCAGTCCTCGGTAGCCAAGGCCTGGCAAGAGTTCGATGAGCAAGGGCGCATGCGGCCTTCGCCGTACTACGACCGCGTGGTCGATGTGATGGAAGAGCTGGTGAAGTTCACGTTGATGGTGCGCGGACGCAGCGACTACTTGGTCAGCCGTTACAGCGAGCGCAAGGGAGCTGCCGAGGCCGAGCAGCTGGTGCTTGCTGCGGGTGTGGTTGAAGCAAACACGCCGTGACTTGCCGTGGCTTCTGCGCCCTCCCTTTCGCAACGCGAAGGGGAGGGTTGGGGAGGGGTAAAGCTTTTGCTGTAGCGCTCCCGGATCGCCTGATTGCCACCGGCAGGGACCTCATCCCGGATTGAGGCATCAGTGCCCCAGCGGCCGCAGGCGCATGACCGAGTCTGCTTGTTCATTCTTTGTTATGCACGAAGTTGCACGTTTTATTGTGTTGATGCATGATTTCGTTATCAGGGGCCGAGGCGGCCGGAGCGGCGACCCTCGGCGCTGCCGATGCCGAGCCAGATTCCCATCAACACAGAAACCATCACATGACCGCCTCGGACCCCGATGCACTCCCGCAGGAGCGCCAGCAGCGCATCCTCGAACAGCTCCGCAAGCACGGCCGGGTTGTGGCCAATGATCTGGCGGCTGCGTTCGCGGTTTCTGAGGACTCCATCCGTCGCGATCTACGCGAGATGGCAGCCAAGGGGCTGTGCCGGCGGGTGTATGGCGGGGCGCTGCTGCCTACGCCGCAGTTCGACGCCCTGCCTGAGCGGGTAGGGCGGGATGATCCAGAGCGCAGCGCCTTGGCTGTGCAGGCTGCTTCGTTATTGCTGCCCGGGCAGGTGGTACTGATGGATGCGGGCTCCACCAATGTCGAGATCGCCCGAGCGCTGCGTGGCACCGCGTTGACTGTTGTTACCAACTCCCCTGCTGTAGCCAATGCACTGGCCGGTGCGTCGGCTGCCGAGGTGGTGATGATCGGTGGCCGGGTCGATCCACGCAGTGGCGGTGCCATCGGTTCCATCGCCTTGCAGCAACTGACGCAGTTGCAGGCGGACGTCTGCATTCCCGGCGTCTGCGCAGTCGATCCTGAAACAGGTATCTGGGGCATCAATGCCGAAGAGTGCGCATTCAAGCAGGCAATGCTGCGCGTCAGCGCTACCACGCTGATTGTCGCCAGCAACGAAAAAGTCGGCGCACGTGGCAGCTTCCGTATTGCCGGCATCGAGCAGGTTGATCAACTGCTGATCAGTGACCGTGTCCCGGCCGAAATGCAGCAGCGGTTCGCATCTATTGCACAGCGCCTGCATCGGGTTGCCGTTGCGACAGCTTGATTCAGTGACGCTTTCGCCCGCTGGCACCTGCAGTAGAACAACATCCAGGAACAACACGTGACCAATCTAATACTTCTACAACGCAGCCAGCAGATAGCCACGCGCGCGGCCTTCTTCGTTCCCGGTTTTGCGATTGCATGCTGGGCGCCGCTGGTACCTTTTGCGAAGGCCCGTGCAGGTCTTGATGACGCAATGCTTGGCGTGTTGTTGCTGTGTCTCGGTCTGGGCTCGCTGCTGTCCATGCCGCTGGCCGGCATGCTGGCCGCGCGTCACGGTTGTCGCCCAGTAATGCTGGTGACCGTAGTGATGATGGTGCTGATGCTGCCATTGCTGGCCGTTGCATCCACGCCGCTGAGTATCGGCATCGTGCTGTTGGTGTTCGGCGCGGGTATCGGTGCCATGGACTGCGTGATGAACATCCAGGCGGTGGTGGTAGAGCGCGAGTCCGGGCGCGCGATGATGTCCGGCTTCCACGCGTTTTACAGCATTGGTGCCTTGACCGGTGCGGCGCTGGTAACGCTGCTGTTGTCGATTGGCGCAGGGGCGTTGTTGGCGACGTTCGCGGTGGTTGCCGGCGTTGTGGCGATCACCGCGCTGTCGTCGCGTTGGTGGCGCAGCGAACGAGCGGAGCAGGGCGAAGCCAGTTTTGCGTTGCCACGCGGTGTGGTGATCGTGATTGGCGCGGTGTGTTTCATCAGCTTTCTCGCCGAAGGCTCGATGCTGGATTGGAGCGCGGTGTTCCTGCATGACGTGCGTGGCGTCGAGCTGACCCATGCCGGCTGGGGTTTTGTCGCCTTCAATATCGCAATGACTGCCACACGCCTGCTCGGTGATGGGCTGGTGAACAGGCTCGGATCGAGTGTTGCGGTATTGCTCGGTGGCTTGTTGGCCTGCGGCGGCTTTGTGCTGGCCACGCTGGTGCCCAGCTTCGGTGTGGCCTTGCTCGGCTACGCATTGGTCGGCATTGGTTGCGCCAATATCGTGCCGGTGATGTTCAGCCTGGCCGGGCGCCAGACCCGCATGCCTGAGAGTGTTGCCATTCCGGCAGTAACCACGATGGGCTATGCGGGCGTGCTGCTTGGGCCGGCGGCGATTGGCTTCATCGCCCAGCAATGGTCGCTGCAGGCTGCATTCCTGATTGCTGCTGGTGCGTTGGCGTGTGTGGCGGTGATTGGTTCGCTGTTGCGGGTGCGTTGAACGCATTTTTTGCTGCTCAGTTATTCAGTTGAGTTGCTGACCAACCCCGTTGTAGTCGCAGCCAGTGCTTGTGGTCGTGACTTTCGGCGGTTCGCGCGCGACCCGGCAATCCTCTAGTCTCACAGGTTGGCTCGCGCGCTACGCGCGGCCTTTCCCTGTTTGGCCGGAGATGTCCATGTCGTTTTCCAAGCTAGTCCCGTTGTCCTTGACGGTTGCAATCGCCGCCTCGCTCGCCGCCTGTGGCAAGACCGAAGCTCCCGCCGCGCCGGCTGCTGAAGCCAAGGCTGCGTTCGACCAGTCACAGCTAAAGACCCAGCTGATCTCGCTCAACGCCGCCGATCTGGATCCGGCCGTGCAGGCCTGTGCCGACCTCAACGGCTTCGTCAACAGCAAGTGGCTCAAGGCCAACCCGGTGCCGGGCGACCAGACTACCTGGGGCAGCTTCGAGATCCTGCGCGAGCGCTCGCTGGAAGTGCAGCACGCGCTGGTGCAGCAGGCTGCCGCTGGCAAGGCTGCAGCAGGTTCCAACGAAGCCAAGATCGGCGACATCTGGAAGACCGGCTCGGATGAGGCCGCCATCGAGGCCGCCGGCATCAAGCCGCTGCAGCCAGAACTGGACAAGATTGCCGCGCTGAGCGACACCGCTGCCATCACCGGCTATCTGCGTGATGCTTATGCGCAGGGCAATGGCTTCCTGTTCTCGCTGTACGCCAGCCCGGACTTCAAGGATTCGGCCAACGTCATCGCCTATGTCGGCCAGAGCGGTCTCGGCCTGCCGGAGAAGGGTTACTACTTCGACGAGTCGCAGGCCAAGATCCGTGAGGCCTATGTCGCTTACATCGAGCAGCTGCTGACCCTGTCCGGCGTTGATGCCGCGCAGGCGAAGGAGCAGGCCAAGGCGGTGATGGATTTCGAAACCCGCCTGGCCAAGGCCTCGCTGTCGCGCATCGAACTGCGTGACCCGGCCAAGCGCTACAACCCGCTCAGCGCCGCTGATGCTGACAAGCAGACCCCGAACTTCAGCTGGACTGCGCTGTTCGACGCGCTGCAGATCCCGGCCAAGGACAAGTTCTCGCTGGCCCAGCCGGGTTTCTTCGGCGAAGTGGACAAGATGCTGGGCGACGTGCCGGCTGCCACCTGGCAGGCCTACCTGCGCTTCCACACCGTGGACAACGCCGCGCCGTACCTGAGCAAGAACTTCGAACAGGCCAATTTCGATTTCTTCAGCAAGACCCTGCGTGGCCAGCAGGAAATGCAGCCGCGCTGGAAGCGCGTGCTGGATTCGGTGAATGGTTCGATGGGTGAAGCGCTGGGCCAGCTGTACGTGGACGCAGTGTTCCCGGCCGAATCAAAGGTTGCCATGCAGCACCTGGTCGAAAACCTGTCGGTCGCGTTGAAGGCACGCCTGGAAGGCTTGCCGTGGATGGGCGCGGATACCAAGAAGAAGGCGCTGGAGAAGTGGGCCAGCTTCACCCCGAAGATCGGTTACCCGGACAAGTGGCGTGATTTCTCGGGCCTGACCACCAATGGCGACAGCTACCTGGGCAATGTGCAGGCCGCGCAGGCGTTCAACTACCGTTACATGCTGGGCAAGATCGGCAAGCCGGTGGACAAGACCGAGTGGGGCATGACCCCGCAGACCGTCAACGCCTATTACAACGCGACCAAGAACGAGATCGTGTTCCCGGCCGCCATCCTGCAGCCGCCGTTCTTCGACGCCAAGGCCGATCCGGCGCTGAACTACGGTGGCATCGGTGCGGTGATTGGCCATGAAATGATGCACGGCTACGACGACTCGGGCAGCCAGTTTGCCGCCAACGGCAACTTCGACAACTGGTGGACCGATGCCGACCGCACCGCATTCAATGGTCGCACCGACCAGCTGGTCGCACAGTTCGATGGCTACGAATCGCTGCCGGGCGTCAACGTCAAGGGCAAGCTGACCCTGGGCGAGAACATCGGTGACCTCGGTGGTCTGACCGTTGCCTATGACGCATTGCAGATGGCGCTGAAGGAAGACGCGAAGGCCAATGTGCCGGTTGATGGCTATACCCAGGATCAGCGCTTCTTCATGAACTGGGCCACCGTGTGGCGTCGCAACTTCACCGATGGCGAGCTGCGCGTGCGTTTGAACACTGATCCGCACGCACCGGCCAACTTCCGCGCTAATGGTGCGCCGTCGAACATGCCGTCGTATGCCGCTGCGTTCCAGTGCAAGGCGGGCGATGCGATGGTGCGCGCTGACGACAAGCGGGTTGTGATCTGGTGATTGCGGTTGATTGATCGCTATGTGTGAATGAAGAAGGCCCGGCATTGCCGGGCTTTCTTTTGTCCGATCACATTGGTGGCGAGTAGCTTGGCTTTTGTAGGAGCGGCGTAAGCCGCGAAGCAGATAGATCATCAGATGGCGTATCTGCCATTGGCTCCAGGAATGCCAGCTTCGCGGCTTACGCCGCTCCTACAAAAGCCTGTCTTACACGAGCGCGCCAAGCAGCTTCTGCGCGGTGGCCCGTTCCTCATCGCGCAGCGTCAACACGCGCACGCCAGTTTCCGTCACTTCGACGGTATGCTCGCACTGCGCCGATAACTTTCCATCGCGCGTGGTCACCGTCCAACCATCGTCGTGGTTGTCGATCGCTGCGCGGCCCTGGTTGATCATCGGCTCGATGGTGAAGGTCATGCCGGCCTGCAGTTCCAGCCCTGCGCCGCGATGCCCGTAATGCAGCACATTTGGCTCTTCGTGCATTTCGCGACCAATACCGTGGCCGCAGTATTCCTTCACCACCGAATAGCCTGCCTCCTTGGCGTGGCGATGGACTGCATAGCCGATGTCACCCAAGGTTGCGCCGGGGCGTACCGTGGCGATTCCTTTCCACATGGCCTCGTTGGTGATGCGCACCAGACGTTTGGCTTGATGGCTCACCTCGCCGATCAGGAACATACGGCTGGAGTCGGCGATATAGCCGTTTTTCTCCAAGGTGATATCCAGGTTGACGATGCTGCCGTTGCGAAGGATGTCTTTCGATGACGGTATGCCGTGGCAGACCACAGTGTCGATGGAGCTGTTGAGCACATAGGCGAAGCCATATTGGCCTTTGCTGGCCGGGCGCGCCTGCAACTGGTCGACGATGAAGCGCTCGACCCAGTCGTTTACCTGCAGGGTGCTCAAGCCTTCCAGCGGCAGCTGGTTAAGCGCTTCGAACACCGACGCCAGCAGACGCCCGGATTCGGCCATCAATGCCAGTTCGTGCGGCTGCTTGATCATGCGTCTGCCGTCCGCATGCTTGCTGGGCTTACCCCGGCAGCCATGAGTTCGCGGGCGACGAGTTCCTGAAAGCTCAGCTGCGGGTTGAGTTCGCAGAGCATGCCGATCTTGATCCAGAACCCGGCTTGGGCATTGATGGAGCGGCCAGACACGGTGCTGGCCTTGCGCAGGTTGTCGTGCAGTTCGTCGTCGATGTTCACGATGCCCATCGGTCGCTCCCTTGATTGAATATATGATCCATATGCGAATCATATTATTCGAGCGCTGAACGAAACGGAACGGACCTCCTGACGGCGGCATCTGCCAAGTGAAGCGTTGATCGAAGTAGGTAGCGCCAACGGGCTGGCTGTGAGGGTCGAGCTCTGCAACGCTGGTGCGGCGCCAGCAGAAGTCGAGCGACTGCGCCCGTTCAGGTACCCCGGTAGGGCTGGGCTTGGAATGGGGCGGGGTGGTCGCTATAATCGCTGGCTTACCGCGCCATCCTGGCGACTGGGCAACATAGGAAAACACCACCATGGTCAAGATTCGACTGACCCGCGGCGGCGCCAAGAAGCGTCCGTTCTACCACATCATCGTTTCCGACGTCCGTAGCGCCCGCGATGGCCGCAACATCGAGCGCGTCGGTTACTACAACCCGGTTGCACAGGGTGGCGAGCAGCGCGTTGTGCTGGATATCGCTGCTTGCGACAAGTGGATCGCCAACGGCGCTCAGATGACCGACAAGGTTCGCAACCTGTACAAGGAAGCGTCCAAGTCCCAGGCCGCTGCGGCCTGATCCTGGCGGGGGGGGGGGGGGCGCCCCGCCGGACGGGAACAGAAAAAAATAATAAGAGATCGCCACCACAGAGAACGTGAGGAGGGCGAGGTGTGGTGGTTTTGCGGCCCGGAACAAAAAAGAAGAGG